>DALTVZ010000162.1 GCA_029987315.1 Methanocorpusculum sp. | reverse complement strand
TCCACGTAAGTTCTCTCCTGCTCTTTTTGCGGGTCGTGGAGATCCTCATGACGGTGTGATTATGAAAAAAATAACATACATCTTACTTGCAGTTCTCTTTGCATGTGTTGGTATCATCTCAGCCGTGCTTGTCGATGGAAACCCATACTGGATCCTTCTTCTGATAATATCAGTCCCAGGATTTTTGGTATGTGTGGTCCTTGCATCCAGTGCAGGTTCAAAAGACGGTGATATTCCGTTCGTGGGGTACTGAGATGATAGAATTTATTTTTATTCTGATCTTTGCGGTCTTCTTTGGACTTCTCCTGCACGGGATCCACCGAAAAGTCATTGCCAGGATCCAGAATCGCCCCGGACCTCCTATTTGGCAGGAGATATTACACACCCTGAAGTTCGCGTTCAAACAGACATGGATCCCAAAGACCGCAAGTCAGGTCATGTATGTCGGGATCGTTTTGATCGCGATCGGGATCTGGACCGCTGCACTGTATGTGCTCTGGATCGGCGGAAGTCTGCTTCTGATCTTTGCATTTTACATGCTGCATAAGATCGTGGAGCATGGGACCGGTCTGTCCTCCGGATCCCCGTATACTAAATTTGGCGCGATTCGATCTGTTATGTCGGCGGCAGCTGAACTCCCGCTTCTTGTCACCGTTTCGGTTGTTTATCTCTTTACAGGCACACTTTCTCTTTCAGGTATTTCTGCATGGGAATCTGCACATGTTCCGCTGCTCATCATAGCTCTTCCTGCAGCGATCTCGCTTTACCTTATCATTCTCTCGAAGGCACATTACGGTCCTTTCTCCGTGATCGAGGCAAAGGAGCTCGTCTCAGGCTACTGGACGGAACACTTTGGCGGATGGAGAGCTCTTTTGAACATTGCTCTTTCACTGAAAACCGTCGTGCTGATCTCCGTCTTCATCGTAGTATTTTTGGGAATGATGCCTTGGTGGCTTTTCCTCATTGTGATGATCCTTGTGATGATCTCCATCTCATTCATCTGCGCAACGACCCCAATGCTCACGCCATATAACACCGTTCTCATCCAATCGATCTGGACGATCGTTGTGTGTGTTTACGGTGCGATCCTTTGGCTGGTGATGATATTATGAATTACATTCCGTTATCTGTCGTGATCGGTTCGGCATTCTATGTCATTTTGATGCTGATTGAGGTATTTTTTCACCCGGAGATCCTTCCGGGGGCACTGCTCGGCGCCGTTCTTCTAGGCGTTCTTGCGACGATATTCATCTGGAAAAATGATCATACCAAACATCAGGTCGAGATGATCCTCGTCTGGGTGATGATCATTGGTTTTGTTGGCTATGGTCTTCTCTGCTTTGGAGGTATCTTATGAAACTCGTCTATGAAAGAGATCTAACTCCCATGAAACTTACATCCCTTAACGGCGTTCATCAGAATGAAGTCACGGTCTCTCTTGCAAAGCGTCTTGGGATATCCAGGCAGCGTATGCGAAAGATATTGATCGGCAGGTGTGATCTGATGACGCTTGAAAATCTCGGGCCCCGTTATAATGCGGCCGAGATCCTCGCGACGTCCGATGAGATCGGGAATGCTCTTTCCCTCCCTCATTTGACCTCGGCCACCGGCCTTCTTTCACATGAACGTGCGAAACATTATCGTGGTCTTGCCGTGCAGAAGGACGCCGTGATACCTGATATAATCAAAATGATTTTGGAGGAGATATCATGAGTCTTTTACAGAACCTCAAAAATGCCGTGCGGCAGCGTTCGATCCATGTGTGTTATGTGAATACTGGGTCCTGTAATGGATGCGATATTGAGATCCTCGCCTGCCTGGCTCCGAGATATGATATTGAGCAGTATGGGATCTATGTTCACAACAACCCGAGGGAAGCTGATGTGATTTTAGTGACCGGGGGCATGTCTTCTCAGTGGATCGATAAACTCCCTGATCTTTGGGATCGGGTCCCCGAACCAAAAGCGGTGGTAACCATTGGGAACTGTCCAATTTCTGGTTGTGTGTTCAACCGGCCGGGAAAACTCATTGACCCTCCTGTCAACAAATATATTCCCGTCACGGCTGCGGTCCCGGGATGCCCGCCGCGTCCGTCGGAAATAATTTCTGCGATCCTTGGGGCCGCAGATATCCTCTTCAAAGATTATGAGATCCATGAAAAAGAGAAAAAGGGCGGTGAACTCAAATGAAAAAGGTCGTTGATGTATCCCTCCCGGTCGGGCCGATCCATCCCTGCTTCAAAGAACCCTGTAGGATCAAATGTGAGACCCAGGGTGAGCGGGTCATCTCCACCGAGGTGGAGCTTGGATATGTTAAGAAAGGCATTGAAAAGATCATGATCGGCCGTCCTTGGCAGGAGACGATCTTCCTCGCAGAACGTGTTTGTGGCATCTGTTCTGTTGTCCACAATACGGTGATCGTTGAAGCTTTGGAGAAGATCAGCGACATTTCCGTTCCAAGAAGAGCACATCTCCTTCGTTTGATCCTCAACGAACTCGATCGTATCCAGAGTCACCTTCTTGCTAACTACTCGTATTGTTATACCATCGAGCATGAAACGCTTGGCATGTATCTGCTCAATCTTCGTGAGACCGCGATGGACTCGCTTGAACTCATGACCGGCACACGGATCATGGCGGCATATGTTGTTCCCGGCGGGGTCAGAGAGGATCTTTCAGAGGAAAATGCAGCTAAGGTCCTTGAAGCAACCTACCACATAGAGAAAGAACTGAAACGATTTGTTAAGATGTTTGAGACCGGATCGATGATCGGTCTTCGTTCAAGGGGCATCGGCGTTCTTTCCATGGAAGATGCTCTGGCTTCTGGAGTGGTTGGTCCAACTGCTCGTGCCAGCGGACTTTTACGCGATGCCAGAAAAGATGACCCTCTGTACCTTGAGATGGGCTGGCATATGATCACCCGAACAGAGAGCGACAACTATGCCAGGATCATGCTTCGATTCGAGGAACTTTTCCAGTCGCTGAATCTGATTAGAAACGGTATCGCGGCCCTTGAGCCCGGAAAAATCCGCAACGGTGGAGAGATGAAGGCAGGAAGAGCCAAACATTCCGTCGAAGCTCCACGAGGTGCTCTCACCTATGATATCGAGATAGACTCTGCCGGTCAGGTGGTGTTTGTTTCGATCCAGACCCCGTCGATCCCTAATATAGAAGTGGCGACCCATGCAATGATGAAAAATCTTGCATCGGCGGCTGATGTGACATCCACATTCATTAGTGCCGATCCATGTATCGCCTGTGCGGAGCGGTAATATGACGGTGTTCACCTACCTTCGAGAGTTCTTCCGCCTTTCCTGGATAAAGGCGTTTTTCACCGTAAAAACACCACCTCTGACAAAACCGTCCTACTTCCGGGACTTTCCGGAACTGACCGGAAATAAATGCACACACTGCCTTACCTGTAAAATGATCTGCCCCTGTCCAGGCGCGATCGACGTCATCCAGACCGATGGTGTCTGGAACCCTCAGATAACGCAAGGCCATTGTGTTCGATGCGGGTACTGTGTGGAAGCATGCCCCGAGGATGTTCTTACGAGCGGGGATCTTCTTGCACGTAATAAAGAGCAGGGACTCTTCTTCGCGCATGAATATACCGTTAAAGTCGACATCAAAAAATGCATGGGCTGTGGAAACTGTACGACCGCATGCCCGGTAAACCGGGAGGTCGATCCGGATATGGGGGCGGGCGGGACCTCGATCTCAGATGATGTACTCATGCGTGTCGAACGTGGAAAAAATACGGTCAAGCACAACGAACTCTGCAAAGGATGCAAGGTGTGTATGGATACCTGCCCGAACAAAGCGATCCATGTAATAAGAAACGTATCAGCTCAGCAGCTGGAGGATGAATAAATGGACTATATCATCAAGAATGCCTATGTGGTCGATCCCATCAATAAAGTATCAGGGGAGATCCGGGATATCTTTGTCTCGAACGGCCGGATCACCGACGAGGAGCCCAAAGGAGCCGAGGTCATTGATGCAGGAGGCTGTCTCACTCTTCCTGGAGGGATAGATTCCCATACGCATATCTGCGGAACGAAGGTGAACTTCGGCAGGTACATGAGCCCGGAGGATATGCGGGCCGGCCGTGCCCCTAGAGGAAAAGGGATGCGGGCCGTCTCCGGGTATAGTATCCCGACGACCTATGGGAACAGTTATCGGTATGCTCTCATGGGGTATACCACACTCACCGAAGGAGCAATGGCTCCTCTGGAAGCACGGCACACCCACGAGGAGTTCAAACATACTCCTCTGCAGGATGGTCTTATCCTCACACTCTTTGACGGAGACTGGGGCCTCATGCGGGCCGTTGCCGCAGGAGATATCAAACGGGCAGCTGCGCTTATCGCATGGCGACTCAACGCCGTGAAAGGATACGGGGTAAAACTTACCAATCCTCTTGGTGCTGAGATGTGGAGCTGGGGGAAAAATGTGGAATGCATTCGTAAACCCATCCCAGATTTCGATCTCAGTCCTGCTGAATATATCAAAGGGGTGATCGAAGCAAACGAGATGCTTGGTCTCCCCCATTCCGTGCATCTTCACTGTAATAATCTGGGAAAGCCGGGCAATTTCACCTGTACGATCGGAACGATGGGTCTTGTTCCAAATCTGCATGAGAAACGGCAGACCGCCTATCTCACGCATGTCCAGTTCCATTCATACGGCGGGACCGGATGGAGCGATTTCTGTTCAAAGGCGGAGCCGGTCGCAAACACGGTGAACCTGCGCCCTCAGCTCACCATCGACATGGGGCAGGTGATGTTTGGACGGACCACGACGATGACGGCCGATGGTCCGATGGAGTTCAACCTGTACCGTCTTCATCAGGATAAATGGAGTAATCATGATGTTGAGCTGGAAACCGGATCCGGCGTTATCCCGGTGATTTACCGGCGCAAGAACCTGGTGAACAGCATAATGTGGGCAATTGGTCTTGAACTGGCATTGCTCGTGAAAAACCCCTGGCAGTGTTTACTGACAACGGACAATCCAAACGGTGCCCCGTTTGTCAAATATCCGGAGATCATCGGTCTTCTCATGAGTAAGAAATACCGTGACCAGGAGTTTGCCACCGTCCATCCGAAGACCAAAAGTCGTGTTGTTCTTCCGTCACTTGATCGGGAGATGACCTTTGACGAGATCGCCGTAATGACGCGAGCAGGCCAGGCACGGGCGCTCGGCCTCATCGACAAAGGGAAAGGTCATCTTGGACCGGGCGCCGAGGCAGATATAGCGATCTATCCGATAAAACCCGACAAGATTGATCCTGCCAAGCAGTATGCCGAGATAATTCGTGGTTTTGCTCAGACGAAATACACGATGAAGCTTGGCGTGATGATCTCCAAAGATGATGAGATCCTGGCAGATAATCAGAACCGCACCTTCTGGTGCAGTCCAAAAGTACCTGAGGCATATGACATGTCCAAAGACCCTGATCTGATCCGGACCTTTGATCGGTATTACTCTATACGAATGGAAAATTATGCCGTGGATGAGGCGTATTATCTCAGGAAAAGTATGAAGATCGAAACGGAGACGAGGTTATGAGACGGATCACGCTCACTCTAAAAGAAGATATCAACCCCTATCTTCCTATCGAGGCGGAGACGATATGTCCTTCGACCCTCTCAAAGAAAATAGATGTCACGGTATTTGTAGGTAATGAGGAGAAAAAACTCAAGGATGTTTTTGATATCCGTGTTGATGGTGAGGCCTCAGGTCCCGCAGCGACGGAAATCATTCTTGTTGGAGATTTTCATCAGGTAAAACGCGTGGGCGAGTACATGACCGATGGGAAAATCATCATCGAAGGTGATATCGGGATGCACTGCGGAGATTTCATGCATGGCGGCACGATCGAGATCTTTGGAAATGCCGGGGACTGGCTTGGACGCGAGATGCTCGACGGGAAGATCATCTGTCATGGCAATGCTGGGGACTACTGTGGTTCCGGGTATCGCGGAGGGAGAAAGGGTGTCCGCGGTGGTGAGATAATCGTTGAGGGTAGCGTTGGGGATTACTGCGCAGAATGTCTCTTTGGCGGGTTGGTCCATATCAAAGGAAATGCCGGTCTGCATGCCGGGAGCAATATGAAAGGAGGGAAACTTCTAATAGAAGGCGACTGTTTGATGCCGTGTGGAGATATGTTTGCCGGAGAGGCTACGATATATGGGCATGTTACCGATTTCCTGCCGACCTTCCGGGAGGTCGGAAAGATCACTGAAAACGGGCATGATCTCACGGTTTTTCATGGAGATGTTGCCAATAGAAATGCGAAAGGCACGCTTCGGGTCGGGTCATATGACCGGATCTGAACATACGTTTTTATTACGCGAATATATGGACCGCTGTTGCTTTGAACGTCACAACAACGCGTTCTCCCTTTTTCAGTGAAAGTCTCTCGACCGACTGAGGAGTGAGCACTGAAGCAAGCAAGATCCCGATGTCCACATAGACCAGCATCTCAAGACCGCTCTGACGGATCTCGGTGATCGTTCCTTGAAAAGAGTTGATGGCGGACGATATCAGTTTCTCGCGTGAAAGGATCAGTTCCTCAGGACGGATCTCCACATTCACTATGCCCGATAATGTGGTCACCGCCCGGATGTAGATCCCGCCAATCTTCACGCAGACCTTTCCTGATTTCCCGCTATGGATCTCGCCGCGGAACAGATTTGGATTTTCCGATACCGAAAAGCCATATGTTGGGTCATGGATGATCTCCTCAGGTGTTCCGGTGGCGATGATTTTTCCATCCCGGATCACCGATACTCTATCCGCTATTGAAAGAGCATCGATGATCGAGTGAGTAACAAGAATACAGGGAATATTTTCTGCCCGGATCACAGAGGCGAGTTCACGACGCATATTTTCCTGGGTCTTCACATCAAGAGCCGCGAGCGGTTCATCGAGGAGTAAAAGTGCAGGTCTTGGAGCAAGTGATCGTGCAAGTGCCACTCTCTGACGTTGACCGCCGGACAGTCGTGTCACCGGTTCATCTGCGATCTGATCAAGCCCCATCCGTTCGATGAGTTCATCGGTCCGTGTCCTGATCTCCTCTTTGTGTTTTTTTCTCACCACAAGACCATATGCGATGTTTTCCCTCACGGTCATGTGCGGGAAAAGTGCATAATTCTGGAACATGTAACTGATGTTCCGCATTTCCGGATCGATGTGCGTGTGTGTCTCTGAATCGTAGAGAGCTTGACCGTTCAGGATCACCTTTCCCGATTCCGGTTTCATAAGGCCGGAAAGGATCTTCAGGGTGGTCGATTTTCCAGATCCGTTCTCTCCGATAAGGGCAAGTATCTCCCCCGGTCGAACGATCAGGTCATCTACTTTCATCGTAAAATCACGAAGCTGCCGGGTAAATGTTGCTTTAAGCATATTTTTTCTTCTCCCGTGCACCCAGATATTTTACGATGAGTATGATGCCAAATGAAAAGATCACGAGTAAAATTGCAAGAGCTACCGAAACCGAGAGATCACGCTGCAGTTCACTGTAGATCGCGAGTGGCATGGTCTGGGTTTTTCCTGGCAAGTTTCCGGCAAACATCATCGTGGCACCGAATTCGCCAAGAGCTCGTGCAAAAGTCATGATGATGCCTGACAAAAGCGAGCCGAGGGCCAAGGGCAAGGTGACCTTGAATAATGTTTTTACGGGACCTGCCCCAAGCGTCCTGGATGCATATTCATATTCAACATCGATCGATTCAAAACTGGAACGTGCCTGCCGCAGATAAAACGGTGAGGCAACAAATATCTGGGCTAGCACCACTGCTGCGGTAGTAAATGCGATTCTGATCCCAAATATCGAGAAATATTGACCGAGAAGTCCGTTTGCCCCAAATGCCATCAGGAGTGCGAGACCGGCAACTGTTGGGGGAAGGACGATCGGAAGATCGGTCAAGGTATCAACAATGTTTCTACCTCTATAGGGGATCCTCGCATTGACGTAGGCGAGTGGTGTTCCAAAAATGATGACGACTATTGTTGAAATCACTGCTGTGATGACACTTAATGTCAGAGCATTGATCGCCGCCTCACTGGTGATCGCATAAAATAAGTCCCCGATGCTGACTCTCGTGAAAAGGGATACAAGTGGTACTGAAATAAATACCAAAAAAAGGAATATGAGCCCTCCTGTCAGAATTTGTGTCGCAATGCGGCTCAAGGTATGTGATCTGGCAGAGTGGGTCATAATATGGTCTTAGTTCACCGGTACAAATCCGTAATCTGTAAGGATCGTACTGCCGGCTGTGCTGGTGAGATAATCTTCAAACTTTTCGACTGCGGAAAGTTTCGTGGTTGTTTTGAGAATTCCATATGGATAGCTGGCGACTACATTGTATTTGTCAGGGATCTCGATCAATGCTATCTCTTTTCTGTCGCTTTTTGCGATATCAGACATGTACACGATGGATGCATCTGCTTCACCGAGGGTGAGATAGGATTTGATTTTTGTAATTGCATCTACTTCGGTAATAACGTTTGCCATGAAAGCACTAACATACCCTGCATGGGAATCGTTTTCGTACTTCTGTATGATGGTTCTTGTGTACTGGCCGAATGGGACTGCAGAGTCTCCTATGGCGAGTTTCACTTCCGGTTTTGCCAGGCTACTGAGGTCAGTGATCCCTGCTGGATTTTTGATCGGAACTGCAATACCGAGTTTGTTTTTAAGGAGAACTTTTTTCTCGGTAATAAGTCCGGCATCAACGATCGGGTTGAAGTTGTTGTCATTTGCCGAGATGTACATGTCCACATCCGCTCCTTCGAGGATCTGAGTTTTTAATGTAGAACTTCCTGCAAAGTTCAGGGTCACAATGATATCTGGGTTTTCGGCCATAAACTGCTCTGCAATTTCGGTCATTGCACCGGTCATCGATGCTGCTGTAAACACATTGATCTCAGTTTGCTCTGCTGGCTGACTGACACATCCTGCGATCCCGATTGTAAGGAGAACACAGAGAATAATAGAAATACCTAACCATACGTTGTTATGTTTCATGAATAACTCCTCCTTATCTTTAGTATGGAAAGATATTAAACACTAGTCAAACGAGTTAATGTAATTAATTAAACCAAATTAACAAAAAACAGGTGGGGTCTAAATCTTCATCTTACCAGACGACGTATAGTATATCATTATGAGAAGACCGGTTATTTCTGTTATCGGAGACGCTGCCCTAAAACCAGGATGCGCTAAAGAGCAGTTTGCACTTTCTCTAGGAAATGCCCTTGTTTCCAATGGATATCGCGTCTTGTCCGGTGGGCTTGGCGGCGTGATGGAGGCCGTTTCCCGTGGTGCCCATGCCTCTCCTCTCTATAAAGAAGGGGATGTTATCGCGGTTTTGCCGGGCAATGATCCTGCTCAGGCAAATCCGTATACCGATATCGTGATCGCGACCGGACTCGATCATGCACGAAACTTCATCGTGGCAAATACGGACGCAGTAATTGCAATTGGAGGAGGATCAGGAACTCTTTCTGAACTTTCGTATGCATGGGTCATGCACCGGCTTATCATGGCGTACCGGGTGCCGGATGTCGTAAGGACAAAGGGGGTTTTCTCAGATTGGGGTGCTCTCATGGCCGACAATAAAATCGATGACAAACCACGATATCCGGATATCCCTGACGACTGCGTGTTTGGTGTGGACACCGCGGATGATGTCATCAGGATCCTTAAAGAGAAACTGCCAACGTACACGAGCCGACCCGTTTTTGCCGGAAAACGGTAGGGCTCACTTTTTTTCTGACTCTATCCTGAGGCAGATGATATTGATCAAATAAAAAAAGAGAGTTATGCCGACTCTTCAGCTTTGATCCTTCGGATCTCTGCCAATATCTTTGTAAGGATCTCCTCATCCGAGAGCATATCTGTGGTAAAAACCTTTTTTACGTGGATCGGGACACCGTCAAGCCGGTATGCCGTCCCTTCTGCATCGATGCCCACCGCGGCGACCGGGATATGCAGTTTTGCGATCGCGGTTGAAAGCGAGAGGAACGGATCGATCACGACGGTATTGATACGTGCGAGATGCTCGACCGTTTCCCTTGGGAAGTGTGCCCCTAGATCAGTTCCAAGGATCAAAACGGCGTCGGCCTCCTTTTTCGCGAGAATATCCACCCCACTCGTCTCTCCGGGATTATAATGCACGATCCCTCTCGAGTAATCAACGGCATACGGATACCCGGCAACAAGAGAGAACATCTGGTTTGTTCCATCCACATTCCAGTGACCACGGAGTGGGGTCAGCGTATACTTCGTGTACCGGTTGAGCTCATCCACCAGCTCGATCCCTGCCCGTACGTTTTTGTATTTACCCCGAGACTGTGTGAGCCCGATTCCGGTAAAGAAAGAACCGAATTTTGCGGCAAGCAAAATGTCTGCTACTTTGAAGATCACGTTCCTCTCAACCCCTGCCACATTGTCGGGGATCACATCACGTTCTCCGCGAACGACCGCCCTAAGAGCATTAAAGAGTGCAAAGTCACCACCCGGGTTCACCTGCACAAAAATATCCGCGAGCTTTGCGGTATCCGTCTCCCGGATATCCACCACGATCAAGGTACGGTTACTTCGTCCCTCCGGACGGAAAGCGCCGGTCGCATACGTCGAGTATCGGGAAAGGTGACGGGGATGTGCCGCGATCGGATTGCAACCCCAGTAAACGATAACATCGGCACGATTTTTGATCTGACCAAG
>DALTVZ010000161.1 GCA_029987315.1 Methanocorpusculum sp. | reverse complement strand
TTTTTCCCGTTCCCGTCTGAGCCTGCCCCGTTACATCTTTCCCATCAAGGATCTGTGGTATTGCCATTGCCTGAATAGGTGTTGGCTCCTCAAATCCCATGTCGCCTATCGCCTGAAGTAGTGCTTCAGAGATAGCGAAATCCGCGAATGTTTTTGTTTCCTCCATTCTTCGTATATATGGGTGTCAAGAGGTTATAGAATGGTTGGTGGCATTTTCCCACGACTGATGTAACTATCATTATGCATGAGAAGCAAATACTCAACCTAGAATGGTACGGACATTTATAGCAGTCGAACCTTCCGGCGAAATAAGAGATAGGCTGGAACAGGCCGGGATATCTCTTCGGGAATCAAATGCGCGACTGAGTCTTCCAACAGCAGATCAGATGCACATCACGCTGAAGTTCTTGGGAGAGGTTCCAGAGTGCAGTATTCCAAAGATCACGGAGGCCCTGCAAAGAGTGAAGGGAGCTCCATTTCAACTGACCGCTGCGCGAGTTAGTACGTTTGGCAAGCGGGTCATCAAAGCAGAAGTGACCGATCAGGGATCCTGTGCCTCCTTGGCACGACAGATCGACGAATATCTGCTCCCCCTCGGTTTCTCAAAAGAGACCCGACCTTTCTCGCCTCACATCACCCTTGCACGTATCAAAGAGTACACACCGGACCTTGCAGCTAAAACAGATGCACTTTCCGGCTCTGAGTTTGGTACCTGCACTATAGATAAGATACTCTTGAAGCAGAGTACATTAACCTCCAAAGGATCAATATACACAACACTTTCCCAGGTGAGATTATGAGAAGCACAATAGAAGAGGAGGTACTACAGAACGTTCGGCCGACGGAAGAAGAAAGGCGTGAAGTTCAGGAGATGGGGCAGAAACTCATCGAAGCCGTTGTCCAGATCGCCAATGTTCCCGCGATGATGACAGGATCGGTGGCACGCGGGACTTGGGTACGCGGCGACAAAGACATTGATATCTTCATGATGTTCCCCCCTTCTCTCTCACGGGAAGAGCTCCAAGAGAAAGGACTTGCCGCGGCATACGGCGTGGTGGATATGTTTAATGGCTCATCAGAGGAGAAATATGCCGAACACCCCTATCTAAATGCAGTTATTAACGGATTCGATGTGGATCTGGTGCCCTGTTATCATGTCGAATCGACCGCGGAGATGAAGTGTGCAGTCGACCGAACTCCATTTCATACCAGATATCTGCTTGACCGGATAGGCAACCTTCGTGATGATGTTCTCCTCATGAAACAATTTGCAAAAGGAGGAGGAGTCTACGGTTCAGATCACATGACCGGCGGATTTTCAGGGTACCTCTGCGAACTTCTCATTATCGCATACGGTGGATTCACGGAGATGCTAGAGGCCGCTTCAAAGTTTCGCTATGGTGAGGTCATCGACATTGAAGGATTTTACCCTGATAAGAAAACGATTCGAAAAATGTTCACCGAGCCGCTGATCGTCATCGACCCAACCGATAAAGCTAGAAACGTAGCTGCAGCATTAACACCCACTCGTTTCTCTGAGTTCATGGAACTTGCACGAGATTATTGCACAAGACCCGATCCATGCTACTTCATCCCGGACACCCCGACGATGATCTCAAAACAGGAGTTCATCTCTGAGTTAGAAAAACGCGGAACGACCATGTTTGGACTTTCCTTCAAAACACCAGAATATGTTCCTGACACCATTGTGCCGCAGCTGAGAAAAACGATGGAATCCATCAAAAATCAGTTAGTCGGTGAAGACTTTCCCGTTCACCGTGCGGAGGTGGTGATGGGGACTGACCGCTGCCTTATCCTCTTTGAACTGCTTGTGGCGACTCTGCCATCGATTATTTTGCGGGAAGGTCCACCCGTATGGGTTCATGATAATGCTGACAGTTTCGTGGAGAAATATCTTCAGGGAACTGAATATGCCGGACCTTGGATCAGTGAGGATCGATATTATACCGAGGTCGAACGAAAATACCCGCGCGCCCATGATCTTCTGTCAGACCAGCAGAAGGTCTTTTCCGGATCCATCGGGAAACATGTCAGAATGTCGATGGAAGAGGGATATGAAGTACTCGCAAACGGAGATATCTGGTCACCGGAGTTCGCCTTCTTCCTCTCGGCATACTTTGCGAAAAGCTCCCATGCGGTCAGAAAACTTCGGTTGATCCTAGATAATGATGCTTAAAGAAATTCTAGAGAAATATTCCCCGGCAGTTGTCGCCCTTTCAGGAGGGACCGACAGTATGACGTTGCTCGCCGCATTCGTTATGGAAGGACTGCCGATTTCTGCGGTCACGGTGAGGTCGGAATTTACCGCACCCGACGAGGTCAGTCGGGCTGAAGAGTTTGCAGGAAAACTCGGTGTCGAGTGGAGAGTGATCGATGTGTCAGTTCTCTCTGAAAAATCACTGCAGAAAAATCCTGCAGACAGGTGTTATATCTGTAAAAATATTATCATGACCGCGCTCCTCAAGGCTGCGAACGGAAAAACGGTCTGTGATGGGACCCATGCGGATGATTTTGCAGAAGACAGACCTGGAAGAAAAGCCCTAAAGGAACTTGGTATCATCAGTCCTTTTGCATTGGCGGGCATAGGAAAAAAAGAGATTTACCGGCTGGCAGAGAAGCTTGGTGTCCCAATAATTCCATCATCATCGTGTCTTGCCACCAGAATTCCATTCGGTGAAAAAATCACCGAAGAAAGCTTGAAAAAGATTGCAGAGGCTGAATCTTTTCTTCGGGAAAAAGGCATCCAAGGGATCCTTCGAGTACGCCTGTCCTTAGGACATGCCGTTATTGAGACCGAAAAGAATGAAAAGCCAAATGCAGAATTATACACAGACGATCTGAAGACCTTTGGGTTTTCTACAATAACGTTCTCAGAATACAAAACAGGAGGGAAAAACGCATGGAACAAAATAGAGCAGTAATGGTTCGAATAGGCGAACTTTGGCTGAAAAGCGAGCCGGTCAAAAAACAATTTATGCTCGCTTTGACGAAAAATATCAAAGCCGCTCTGGACACACAGAAGATCGAATACTCGATCGAAGAATACAGAGGGCGCATCCTCATCTTCGGTGACGCAGAGCGGATCGCTCCGATCGTTTCAAGGATCTTTGGCATCGTAGATGTCAGTATCTGCGAGACCACAACGAACAACCCAGAAGATCTGGCAAAAATCGCTCTAAAGTTTGCCGAAAAAAAACTTAAATCCGGTATGAGTTTTGCAGTACGGGCACGCCGGCAACATGTAAAAGAGTATACGAGCCAGCAGCTTGCCGGCATGATCGCCGACGTGATCTGGGAGAAGATACCTGACTTTGAAGTCGATCTGGACGATCCAGAATATGAAATTTTTGTCGAAGCAAGAGAATACGGAGGTATCGTCTACGATGATAGGATCCCGGGGCAGGGAGGCCTCCCGCTTGGAACAGCAGGACGAGCAGCTGCTCTTATTTCATCAGGGATCGACGCCCCCGTAGCCGCATGGCTCATGATGAGAAGAGGGGTCGTGATCTCCGGCGTCTTCATGGACGGAGGGAAATGGGCCGGACCGGCGACACGGAGCCTTGCAATGGACAATGTCAGGATCCTTTCCACATGGTGTCCCGGACGGGCGATCCCTCTTTGGATCGTGAACATCGAACCGTTCTTTGATGCGATGACACACTCCTGTGACCGACATTACAGCTGCCTCTTCTGTAAGAGATTCATGATGCGGGTGGCAGAAGGCGTTGCAGAACAAAACAAATTGGAGGGCATCGTCTCTGGAGAAAACCTTGGACAGGTGGCATCCCAGACATTACAGAACATGGGCGTTATCACCGCCTCGGTGAAGCTCCCTGTGCTGCGCCCCCTTCTGACCTATGACAAGGAGGAGATCATAGCGATCTCTCGAAAAATAGGCACCTATCACGAAAGTCCTGGTGATACAGATTGCCTAGTCGTGCCGAAAAAACCGGCAACCCGTTCTGCTCAGGATCTGATCGAGACCGAAGAAAACAAACTCGACATGGATGAGCTCATTTCTGAGGCAGTTTTGTCAGCAGAGCTCTGGATCGCAAAGGATGGAGAAATATTTCAGAAAATGCTCTCTGAGTGAAGAACCGATCCCTCCCCTTAACAACACACAATCTATTTTTACCTCAACGTCTAACATCTTAAGGTCCGGAGCCGAGATAGTCTAGTCCGGAAAGGCGGTGGCCTTGAAAGCCACTGGTAGCAATACCTCGGGAGTTCAAATCTCCCTCTCGGCGCCACTTTGAACAGATCTCTTTTCGCTTTCTTTATCACTATTATCAACCTATATACACCCATATGTGTATTGCAGTTCCCGCAGAAATTCTAGAGATCCGCGACGGAAATGTCGCACTTGTTGATTACGGCGAGCTCCAGCAGGAGGTTCGTATAGATCTTGTTGACGTAAAAGTCGGCGAGTTTGTTCTTGTCCATGTGGGATTTGCTATCCAGCGGCTTTCGCGTGAAGAAGGATTGGAAACGCGGGAACTTTTTAAAGAAGTCTATAAAGCAATGGATGAGCTGGATCATGCATGAAGCCGGCATCGCCTATGACGTATATGTGACCTCAAAACGGGCCGCCGAAGAAAATCACGCCAGACTGGTGAAGACCATTTATGTGGATATTGGATCCATGGCAATGGTGAACCCGGAACAGGTGGAGTTCATGTTCCAGACTTTTATCACCGACGACCCGATGTTCACGGATACTAAAATCGTTTTTAACACAATTCTTCCTATAGCTGAGTGTGATTGCGGATATAAAGGACCGGAAATCTTTGTCTGTCCGAACTGTGGAAAGCTTCCCCACATGACTCAAGGAAGAGAGATCGTCGTAAAAAATCTTGAGATCGAAACTGGTGATTCAGTATGAAAAAGGATACGGAAGTAAATATGATGCACGGTGCCGGGGGCGAGGTCATGGGAGAACTTCTCCAGACGCTCACGGCATACAAACATAATAATGCCGGCGGTATTGGACTTGACTCGCTGGATGACGGCTCGACCTTCACGATCGGAGGAAAAACCATTGTCTTGACGACCGATTCACACGTGGTAAAGCCGATCTTCTTCCCGGGCGGTGATATCGGCAGAGTCGCAGTTTCAGGAACGATCAACGATCTTTCGGTAATGGGCGCACAGCCGATCGCCCTCACATGTGGTATGGTCATCGAAGAGGGATTTCCGATCGCAGATCTGGCGAGGATCGTCGCTTCGATGGATGAGGCCTTAGGGGAAGCCGGGGCCTCAATCATCACAGGAGACACAAAAGTTGTGGAAAAGGGAAGCCTTGACGGGATCATCATCAACACAGCCGGGGTCGGCGTCATTAGAGATGATGGATTCCTTATTCGTGACAAAAATCTCACGGTCGGCGATAAAATAATCGTATCAGGAACGCTTGGGGATCATGGTCTGGCAATCGTTTCGTTCCGAGAAGGATTCGATCTGGGCGATCAGCTGAAGTCCGATGTTGCTCCGCTCTGGAAGATGATCGAAAGCGTAATGAAGGCGGCCGGGCATGGGAATATTCATGCCATGAAGGACCCGACCCGCGGAGGATTTGCTGCCTGCATCAATGAGATGGCACGGAAAGCGAGTGTGAAGGTCGTAGTCAGTGAAGAGATGATCCCTATTCGAGAAAGCGTTGCCTCCGCCGGGGCACTGCTCGGTATCGATCCACTTCAGGTCGCAAACGAAGGAAAATGTGTGATGGGTGTTTCACCTGAGGTAGCAGACCGCGTTCTTGCCGCACTGAAAGCTCACCCTTACGGCAAAGATGCCGCGATCGTCGGAGAGGTCGTTGTAGGATCCGGTGTCGTTATGCAGACCAGGATCGGCGGCGAACGGTTCATCGAACCGCCTCTTGGAGATCCTGTCCCAAGGGTCTGCTGAAGATGGTAGAACTGATTCTTTCCAATGTACGATTGCCTGACGGAAGAATCACAGATATTTCTATAGATAATGGGGTCATCACCCATATCGGAAGCTCAGGCTCTGCTGACAGGGTCATAGATTGTAAAAATCGGCTCTGTATCCCGGCGGCGACCGACATGCATGTACATATGCGTGACGGCCCTCAAGCGGCAAAAGAGGGATGGAAAACCGGAACACAGGCGGCTGCCGCCGGAGGAGTAGCCACCGTCGTTGATCAGCCGAATACCATCCCGCCGATGGAAACGGTGGAAAATTTTACTTCAAGAGCCGCTCTTGCTTCGAAGGATTCGATCTGTCACTTCGGGATAAACGGATCCGTTACAGAGAATGCTGACATCCCCGGCCTGATAAAAGCTGGCGTTCTTGCATTCGGAGAAATGTTTGCCGCTCCTTCGAGTTATGGGAATGCTCTTTCCGTTGAGGTGATACGAGATTGCCTAAGGGTCCTTGCAGAACACAACATGCTCGTGACCGTTCACGCAGAAGAGGTGATGCCCGGAGACGTTCACTCTCTTGTGGAACACGACCGATCACGTTCTGTCTTTGGCGAGGCGGAAGTCATTCGTCTCGTACAAGATCTTGCTCCGTCATCAGCTAAACTGCATATCTGTCATGTCAGCGGCACAGAGGCGTTTGACTCGATCAAAGGCAGTTTTGAAGTCACACCCCATCATCTTTTTTTATCTAATGAAGAGACCGACCCGACAAATACATTTTGGAAGATGAACCCCCCGCTCCGCTCGAAAAAGGAGCGGCTTGCCCTGATTCAAAATTTCAAAAAAATCCCGGTCATCGCCTCAGACCATGCCCCGCACACTATTATAGAAAAAACACAGGCATTCAGCTCTGCACCGTCTGGAGTTCCCGGTGTTGAAACAATGCTCCCGCTTTTGATGAACGCCGTGAAGGAGGGAAAGATCAGTCTCGCGGATGTGATCGAAAAAACCGTATCAAATCCATGCAGTATTCTGAGCATACCCGCCCCATCGCTCACTCCCGGTAGCCGGGCAGATCTTGCCATTTATGCTGATGACCCGATGAAAATCACCGGCGAGTCTTTGCACAGCAGATGCGGCTGGACCCCGTACGAAGGGATGCAGGGACTTTTTCCAGTGACGACCGTGATCGGCGGGATCCCCGCATGGCACGACAGGGAATTCACCACAGGCGGAGGAAAAATGTGGACAAATACCCAAGCTAGGAAGCTTCCCCAATACAAATAAGAACCATCAGAACATATTGACTATTTGTACAGAAAATATCAGACATGTTTTAGTCCCCATACGGTCAATATGCGATCGCGTGAATTGAATTACGGGACAACATAACATGCAAGAGGCACCTTCTGCTAGGTCAAGGATTCGTGAAAAATGCAACAGCATACGATGAACGGGCGCGGTCAATGGCAGGGACAAACATCTTTTCAATCATGAATAAAAAAATATCTGAAAAAAACAATGATGGTGTATCGCCAGTTATTGCCACCATAATTCTTGTTGCAATAACAGTTATTATGTGTGGGCTTTTTGCCGCCTTCGTCATGCCCTTCATCAACGAGTTGGATGAACATCCTAATGAGATCATTCAGATCCAGTCTATCAAAGTTGGTGACCGCAATATAACTGTGAAAAACATTGGCAGAGATCTACTTGTGAATTCAGATTACAAACCGGAATTTTATATCAATGGTAAACTACTTATTATAAAAAATCCCCCGTGCGAAAATCTAACTGCGAGAGCATATAAAGCAGGGACGGTTGGCTTGAATTCTATTAGCGGCGACGGTCCAAATGGAGACGTATGGTTACCTGGAGCTATCGGATATTTTCGTCTGACTGGCAGTGCGTTTAAGGATGGCGACGTGGTCCGAGTCGACATCATCAGAAAATCGGATGGAAAGCTCTTCTCCCGATCCGAAGGATAGATTATATAAATTATTATTTTTCAACAGGTTCCTTGACCAGTAGAAGAAGAAATGTATGCATTGCAGGAGAGGGAATTCACTATAGGTGAAGGAATATGTGGAGAAATATCCAATGAAGGATACTTCTCCAATACGAATAAGAACCATCAGAACATATTGACTATTTGTACAGAAAATATCAGACATGTTTTAGTCCCCATACG
>DALTVZ010000160.1 GCA_029987315.1 Methanocorpusculum sp. | reverse complement strand
TGCAGAAAATCCTCTTTGACAAATCCCGGCCCGGCAACCACGATGGACCCGGTGACCTTTTCAAGAAGTGAAAGGAGTTCGACGAAGAGTGCCTGCCTTGTGTCCAGCTCGGCAGATTTTCCGCTCACGATCGTGAGGGTGGTTATCCTCTCGGGTCCGTACTGCCGGACCCGATAAAGTTCAGCCTCCCCGTCTTCGATGGCAACGATATGGACGACCCCGTGCACCGAGGAGGAGACTGCCCGTTCCAGGCGTGTAAGATCGACCGATCTCCATTGCCGGATCACACTTATCTCATACCCTGTCTCGATGTTGAGCGCATGGTGCTGACCCATATCGGGTCCATAGGTGATGATCCCAAAGACCCGAAGCCTCGCGGACTCAGGAACGAACTCCACCTTTTCACATTTTACCCCGATCTTCACCGGGCGTTTTTCCAGTTTTTCCGAACGTAATTTATCGGTTGGCCCGTCCACTGTACGAAGTGTCACCGCATACACGGTGTTTCCCGGACTGATGAGATGCGAAAGATGCCAGAGATCGTCGATCGATTCAGGGATGAGTTTATACTCGCCGAACCCGTCGTTTTTCAGCGGTTCAGGCATCACCGCTTTCATACGCGGCCCGTTCCTTTGCCCGGGGTCTCCTTCAGATCAGACCCACCCGGCGGTACAAATGCCGCCACTGCCTCTGTATTCATGACGGCTTTGAGTGCTTTTTGTTCGCTATCACTCACGCTTTCTTTGAGTTTACGAAGAACCTTCTTTGCGACATCGTTTCCTTCAAACGTTCCTGGAACCAGACGAACAGAGTTTGATGTCAGCGGTTCGATCGCAGAAGGAGGGCCTCCAATCACGGAAAGGACAGGCTCGGTCCGGATCCCGATCGATATCTCGAGTGGCACATCTTTGTAGATCTTTCGTTCACCCCTGATGATGAACGAACCATGGGCGACATACTCTCCCGTCTCCGGCGTTTTGCTCACCTGACTTGGGGAGGCGCAGATAACATCGGTCGATGCTCCTCCGCCTGACCATGCACGTGAGTAGGATGCCGCAAACTGGACCGCCTGATCCATACGCTCGGTCACACCTTTCACGATGACGACCGATGCGCCAAACACATCTGCGTGAAGGAAAATATCCTTTCCTTCCATGTATTTTTTGATCAGCTCCTCGTTTTGATCCGCGTTTCGTCCGCCGATCACAAGCACGCCGTCGGATGTTTCCATCCACCGGAAACGGTGATACCATTTCGGTTTCAGTCTTCCCGGTCCCGTCGCCTTCCTCTTTTCAGGGTGAACTATCCCGGCTTCCATTGCCCGAATCGCCCCGGCCTTCTTTGCACGGAACTTCTTCACAACAGCAAAATACCTGCCGACATTCGCTTCAAGACTGTCATGCACAAAGATGGTGACATTGTGCTTTTCCTGAAGATCCACCACCACGGAGGCATCCTTTGGCTCAACGGAGATGATCCGTTTTGCGGCCGGCATGTCGCTTTGTTTGATGACAGCCGCGATCTCCTGCCAGGAAAGTTTCTGGCACGCAGCCGAAAGCACATCGATCGTCTCCTGGACCTCGCCGTAATGCGAGTAGATGATCTCTGATATTTCCGTTGCCTCGGCGATCTTTTTGTCAAACGTGATGAGTGCGGCCTCCTGCTGTTTTCTGATCCGCTCCTCTTTGGAGAGTTTGATCTTCTGCTCAACGACTACTTCGCTGACAACCTTTGGATAGTAAGCTTCGAGTGCTTTGGAGAAGGTTTCAAAATGCTCCTTTGGCTCACGTGACTCCGAGGGGAAGGGGAATGCGCCTTTTGCATCGATCACCGGATCCTGTCCGTCGGTCAGCCGGGCGATCCATGAACGCATGGCGTCATAGACCGGACGGATCTGTGCGTCGGTCGCGAACTTACAGGGCATCGATTTTGATACACCGGAGATCCGACAGATGTCTTCTGCTTGGATACCGCCAAGCTGCATCTTTGTTGCAAGGGCACGGACGATATCTGCCTCATCTGCCGCGATCTTTTCCTTGAACTCCTCGAATGTCAGCTTTTCCGGGCAGATGGCCTCCATAGAATATTCTGCGCCGCCGACGATCTCCCTGTCCCGGAACCTTCTCTGAGAAAGAACATTGATGATCGTATATTTTTCATCCGTGAGGATGAGGTTTCCCTCGTCAAAGAGTTCGATGATCAGTTTGTATTCGGTAGGTCCTTTTCCAACAGTGATGATCAGAACACGTTCGATCGCCTTCTGTTCGATTGCGAGAACCTTGCCTCCCTCGATATATTTTCGGAGGTACATCGAAAATCCGGACGGGTTTTTTGGCGCCGGAGGAAGTTCAGATACCAGATGTGCCCGAACGCCTCGGACAACATACAGTAAATGACGTGCCTTATTCTCCCCATTCAATCGAAAACCAAATGTGGTGTTGTCATACTGATATATTTTCCCGATCCAGAGAGGTAAAAGCGCGGCAAGCTCCGCTGTCATTGCCTTTACGTCTGCCCCACTCATCCCTTGTATTGTCGCCATTGTATGTTGCCATATATATGACGTGCAGAACTATAAATCGTCCATGTTTTTTTGCTCAGGGTGATGGATTTTTGAAACTAGGACAACACTAAACCATGCTTCAGGCAAAACCGCGCGACTATGCTTCTCCATAGCAGAACAGGTAACATAGATAAGACCTGAGTACCAATATATTTAGATCGAAATATCGTGGAGATATCCATATGCAGGTAGCCTATATTAAAAAAGAGAAATGTAACACGGCGATGTGCAACCGTTGTGTGAAATTTTGCCCGGCGTCGCGCAAAGACCAACCGGTAATTTTTATCGGACGAAATAAGAAAGCAATGGTCGTTGAAGAATTATGCAACGGCTGCGGGAAATGTGTGAAGATCTGCCCTGAGAAGGCAATTGAGATGGTCACGAGACCGGACAGGGCCCCAGAAACCTCGATCGAAGAGGACATCGAGGCTCTCGAGACGATTGAGGAACAGACCGAGTCAGTCACAAAACAGACCGCCCCGCCAAAACGAAAAGAAACCCCTGAAGAGAAGGTCGTGGGTAAAAAAGCCAGGCATGCTGAGCGTGTTATTCGAACCGCGATTGCCTGTGGTCTTGGTATGGTCGCGGGTATAGCCTCCTATTATCTGGCAGGCACCCCAAACCCGATCAACACATCGATGATCGAGGCAGGAATAGCCGGCATACAGGCAAATCCGATCGTTGGTATCCTCGTCCTCCTCGTTGCGATCGTGATCCAGAAATCCATCTTCATGATCATCCGGATCGACACATCCAAACTTGGTAAGAAGGACTGGTTCTATCAGGGATTTCTGACCTTTGCCACCTGGTATATCTCCTGGACCATTATGCTTTCGACCTCCCTCCTCTCCGCATAAATGAGATTAGCCATCGTTCATAAAGATCGGTGCCACGCAAAAAAATGCGGCAAAGAGTGCATCGTGTACTGCCCACGGGTACGGACAGGTGACGAAACAATAATTATCGGAGAAAATGGTTATGCTGAGATCTCCGAGGAGCTCTGCGTAGGTTGTGGTATCTGC
>DALTVZ010000159.1 GCA_029987315.1 Methanocorpusculum sp. | reverse complement strand
GGCTTTGCCTTGCGAGACGGGGAAGGGTACTACATCTATTCCCCTATCTGATTTATTTTATTTTCGTGTTTTCGTCACGTTTTCGTGTATTTCGTGTGATGAGTGGTACCTTGCGAACAAACGAGAGCCATAAAACCGAGTCGGAGGGCCAGATGAAGATTGGCGAACGCGGTTAATTATTCTCATAAATCCACCCACTCAATCAAAAAACCAGTTAACAAAAAAAGAGATGGATTTATATTAACGAGTCCGCGATTGGATCACGGGTCATCTTCTTACTTATTTTCTCAAACAGGGAATGCAGACGTGTTTGTCGTCGATGATCGGGGCAAGTCCCTCGGCAACCTGCTCGCCACAGACCGAGCAGATCACATTATTATAGATTCGTGCATGACCTGGGAGAAGCTCGGTCGCCTTCTTGACGGTGAACATCTTCTCTGCCGGCGTCTTGAGAATTTTCTCAATCCACATATCAGAAAGGGTGTGGAACCGGTCATGCTCCTTTTGGGTTGCCTCGCCGGAGAATACCTTTGGGCGAAGTTCAGCCATCTCAGGATCTGCCGGCATACACTCAGGATCAGCGACCACGCGGATCGAGGTATCATTATCACGCCGATAAAACGAGAAGGCATTCTTTCCCCAATTATTGATAAACAGATTTCCTTTTCCCGCCGTGCAGCCAAGAACGCATTGGATCGCGTCGACCGTACAAGAATTGGTTTCCGTGATGCATACGACCTCTTCATCGTCGGAAAAAGAGAGTCCTAATTTTTCAATAGCAAGCTCACAGGCCTTATAACCCATAGCAAGTCCTCCGCAGGTGTGACCGTGGAAAGCAACAACTTCGCTAAATTCTTTCATATAAATAGTATTCTTACTTACAGATATAAAAATCATACTGAAATTGATCGAGTGCGATATTTGCGCAGACGAAATAGAAATATATAATATCAAGTATTACAAATGTACAAAATGATAATACTATGAAAAAACTATTTACTCTACTATTATTATTTGTTCTTGCTCTCGTATGTGTGTCAGCAGGATGTGTTAGTACTTCGGAAGAAGCTGGTGATGGTACGATCACCATTACCGATTCAGGCGGAAGAGTGGTCGTTGTTCCTGATAATCCAGAGAAAATCGCTCTTAGTGGTTCTGGTTCGACACGCTACTTTGTCTATCTCAACGTGACCGATCGAATCATCGCGGTTGATTATATTGAAAGCAATCTTTTTGCTTATCCAACGGAGGCTCGCCCATATATGATCGCTCATCCGGAAATCAAAGAAAATCCTGCTATTGGATCTGCAATGGCAATAGTTGATGCAGAAAAACTTCTTGCATTCAATCCCGATATTTTGTTTATGGCAGGATACAGTGATACCGCGATTCAATCAGCAAACGAGGTCCAGGAAAAAACCGGTATACCCGTTGTTCTGTTCTACTCGGGAGATTATGTCACCAATGGGGATAAAGTAGCATCGTCACTTCGGATGATCGGAAAAATTCTCCACGCTGATCAACGTGCAGAGGATGTCATACAATACTTCGCAGATGTTCGAACCGATCTTGAAACCAGGACCGCAGGGATCCCAGATGCAGATAAATCGTCTGTGTATGTAGGCGGGATCTCCTACAGTGGAGCTCACGGGATCGACGGAACAGATCCGACCTATTATCCATTCACGGTTCTTCATGCGAAAAATGTTGCATCGGTAATAAATGCGGCAACAAGCACCGGATATGCGGCAGTCTCAAAGGAACAGATCCTCGCATGGGATCCTGAAATCATCTTTGTTGATCTAGGTAGCCAGAAAGCTGCTGGCGGTGGAGGGATCCACGAACTGCAGACCGACCCATCCTATCGAGAACTCTCAGCAGTCAAGACCGGGAAAGTCTATGCGGTCAACCCCCACACATCGATGGGAACCAACCATGAAACAAGTATGGCAAACGCCTACTTCATCGGTAAAGTCCTCTACCCCGAACAGTTTGCAGACATTGACCCGGCAACAAAAGCAAATGAAATATACACATTTATTGATGGAGCTCCGGTCTATGAACAGCTGAAGGCAAATCATCAGGGACTCTCTTATCAAAAAATAGTTCTTTAACGGATGAAAAAAAGGAAGATATGCTCACATCTGGTAGGATGTATAACCTTTTTTTTAGTTTTTCTTTATAATAAATCGATGAAAAATAGGCATACCATTTTCATTCCAGTATCTTCTAAGGACAGACCAAATAGAAATACATAATATAGCGTATGACTAATCAATAAATTGGTAATACTATGAAAAGGATTTTTGCTGTACTATTATTGTTTCTTCTTGCTCTTGTCTGTGTTTCGGCAGGATGCGTCAGTACTCCACAAGAAGCTGGTGATGGTACCATCACCATCACCGATTCGACGGGAAGAGTGGTCGTTGTTCCCGATGATCCTGAAAGGATCGCTGTGAGTGGCTCGGGTGCGACACGCTACTTTGGCTATCTTAACGTCACCGATCGGATCATCGCCATCGATTATCAGGACAGCAGTCTTCTAAACATGGGTATTGAGGTCCGCCCCTATATGCTGGCCCATCAGGAAATCAAAGATCTTCCAGTTCTTGGAGCAGCAAAAGGCGTAGTTGACGCAGAAAAACTTCTTGCAGCTAACCCTGATATTTTATTCATGGCAGGATACGATGACACAGCACTCCTGTCGGCAAACGAGATCCAGGAAAAAACCGGTATACCTGTTGTTGTGTTCTACTCGGGAGATTATGTTACGAATGGCGACAAATTTGCATCGACTCTTCGAATGATCGGAAAAATTCTCCACGCTGATCAACGTGCAGAGGATGTCATACAATACTTCGCAGATGTTCGAACCGATCTTGAAACAAGAACCGCAGGTATCTCGGATGCAGACAAACCCACGGTTTATGTGGGCGGCATCTCTTACAGTGGATTTCATGGAATGGATGGAACAGATCCGGCCTATTATCCGTTCACAGTTCTTCATGCAAAGAATGTTGCATCAGTAGTAAATACGGCAACGAGCACCGGATATGCGGCGGTCTCAAAGGAACAGATCCTCGCATGGGACGCTGACATCATCTTTGTTGACCTCAACACCATGAAAGCCGCTGGCGGCGGAGGGATCCACGAACTGCAGACCGATCCATCCTATCGGGAACTTTCAGCAGTCAAAACCGGCAAAGTCTATGCGGTCAATCCTCATACATCGATGGGGACCAACCATGAAACAAGTATGGCAAACGCCTACTTCATCGGTAAGCTCCTCTACCCCAAACAGTTTGCGGACATTGATCCGGCAACAAAAGCAAATGAGATCTACACATTTGTTGATGGAGCTCCGGTCTATGACCAGCTGAAAGCAAATATGGATGGACTCTCCT
The DNA here is from genome assembly GCA_029987315.1 of Methanocorpusculum sp. Taxonomy (GTDB): domain Archaea; phylum Halobacteriota; class Methanomicrobia; order Methanomicrobiales; family Methanocorpusculaceae; genus Methanocorpusculum. The sequence continues at coordinate 3,429 of DALTVZ010000159.1, read as the reverse complement.
ACAGTAAATTGGAAATCTAATTTTTTTGATAAGATGTGAATAGCATGAGTGAGAAAATAGAAAAAGCATCAGGGAAATATCAAAAATATATCGGCAGGAAGATCACCGTCATTTTGATCGGGATCGCCCTCACCGTAGCGATGTTTCTCGTATCCGTTTCGGTGGGTGCAGTCAGCATCCCGATCCCGGATATCATTTCAACGATATTTGGCGGCGGGGGGACGAGCCTGTATGAGCGGATCATCTGGAACATCAGGATCCCGCAGGCTTTGACTGCTATCGTAGCCGGAGCTGGTTTAGCTATTGCCGGAGTTTCTATGCAGTCCGTGCTTCGTAACCCTCTCGCCTCACCCTTCACCCTCGGTCTTTCGAGTGCAGCAGCATTTGGAGCAGCAGTCGGCATTCTGATTTTTGGAGCTGGAAGCACAGGAAGCAGCATAGCCGACGCGGTCGTGATAAATAATCCGTATCTGACGACCATCTCGGCATTTGGTTTTTCACTCCTGACCGCAGTGATCATTCTTCTGATCGCAAAGCTCAGATCCTCAAAACCCGAGACCATGATCCTCGCGGGAGTTGCGATCAGCTCATTATTTACTGCGGGATTGATGGCGATCCAGTACTTTGTTGACGACACCCGTCTTGCCTCGATCGTTTTCTGGCAGTTCGGCGACGTTGCACGAGCAAGTTGGTTTGAGCTTGGGCTAATCGCTTTGATGACGGTCATCTGTCTGATCTATTTCATCTACAAACGCTGGGATTATAATGCCCTTGACGCCGGTGAAGAGACGGCAAAAGGTCTTGGTATCAACGTCGACCGGACACGGCTCGTTGGCATGATCGCAGCCTCCCTTATCAGTGCGACTGTCGTAGCTTTCCTTGGGATCATCGGGTTTGTCGGCCTGGTATGTCCGCACATGATGCGGCGGATCGTTGGTGATGATCATCGGTTCCTGATCCCGGCGAGTTTTGTCTGCGGCGCTCTTCTTCTTCTTGTCTCAGATACCATTGCACGAACGATGATCGCCCCGCATGTTTTGCCGGTGGCAGTATTGACGGCATTCCTCGGAGCGCCTATCTTCTTGTATCTTATTATTAGAGGGAAACGATCATGACCGATAAGCATGACCATGATCATCATGATCACGAAGGGGAGCATGTCCACCCCCATGTCCATTCAGAGGGATATATCCACACACATGAACATGTTCACGGCGATGCCCATGAACATCATACTAATTCAGCGGCCCCGGCTCTGCTGAATGTTGACTGTGTCAACTTTGATTACAAGACGGCAAGTGTATTGAAGGAGATCAGCGTCGGAATTGCCCGTGGCGAAATTCTTGCGATCCTTGGGCCAAATGGTGTTGGAAAATCGACCCTGCTCAAATGCATGAACCTCATTCTCAAACCAAAAACCGGGATCATCATGCTCGGTGAGTTGGATCTTACACGGATGAGCGGAAACGACATCGCAAAAAATGTCGGCTACGTTGCCCAGAGAAATGAGTCGTCACGTATGACGGTTTTTGATTCGGTGCTTCTCGGACGAAAGCCGCATATCGGGTGGCATGTGACGGACCATGATTATTCGATCGTGGAGAATGCGATCGAAAAATTCGGTCTATCTGATATGCAGCTGAGATATATCGATGAACTCTCCGGAGGCGAACTCCAACGGGTCTGTCTTTGCCGTGCGATCGTTCAGGAACCTTCTGTACTTTTACTGGATGAACCAACAAGCGCCTTGGATCTGTGCCGGCAGATGGATATTCTGCGAGCGATCCGTAATGTTGTCGACCAGCATAATGTGGCAACGATCATGACGATGCATGACCTGAATTTAGCTCTGCGATTTGCAGATCGTTTCCTGTTTATGAAGGAAGGGAAGATCTATGCGATGTGCGACAGATCCGGAGTGACCGCAGATATGATCGAGGCGGTGTACGGAATTTGTGTTGATGTGATCTATCACAAAGATATGCCGATCGTAGTGCCCTGCCAATGAAAAACGGAAATTAGTATGACTGAACAATTTGTATGTAAACCGATTGGGACCGTAGCGTCTCCGTTCAAAGTACGAGGCGACGCCCCAGCACAGGGACGCGAAAAGAATCTCATCAGCACCATTACGATAGATCCCGAGTTTGTCGAGGGTCTGGAAGGACTTGTGCCCGGAAAGGAAATATTTGTGCTCTGCTGGTTTGACAGCTCTGCCCGGGACGTTCTAAAAGTTCATCCGAGAGGGAACATGGAAAATCCTCTGACGGGAGTTTTCAACACCCGTTCACCTGCTCGTCCAAATCCAGTTTCTCTGACATTGGTTACCATTCTGGAGATCAATGAGAATGTGCTGACCGTACGGGGTTTAGAAGCCTTTGATGGGACGCCGGTGATCGATATCAAACCGTATTCCAAAGCTATCGATCAGTCAATACAGGCATGATCCGAACTTTTTTTTAAATAGAATTTACGTGGTGTGAGAAAATTGCTCTCCGGCTCAGGCTTTCAGCCCTCTCTTGACTCTCCACGAATCGCATTGTTCGAAGGTGTATGTTGGTTGGTTGGTACATGCATATCGTCCCCCTCCATCCTACCCCTTTTTTTAACCCACCGCTGAAATATACTAAGCAATTAGGTGTGTATCTCTTGTCCAGAACAAAATCTTTTCATGACCGTCCCGACGGATACTTCGTAAAATCCATTGACTCCCTCCACGTGATCATGGCCCATCTCTTCCCAAAAAGGACCGACGCCGAGGTCTACTCCTTAGAAAAGGTCGACATCACCGGACTCCTACGGTTCATCGATGAGAGAAATGCCGGGAACAACGACTATACATCCACATTCTTCCATGCCCTCGTCACCTCCATGTTCAAAACCGCCTATAATCGTCCTCTCATGAACCGGTTCATCGCCGGCAAACGGTACTACGATCGTAAAGGTATTACCATCTCCTTTGTCATCAAAAACACCTTCGCCGACGCATCCGAGGAACGGATCATCATCCTCAAAGCAGAAGACGACATGACCTTCTCCGTGATTTCCAAAAAGATCTACGATGAGGTCCATCATGTCAGAGATGCCAACACCAACTCGACCAACGACATCATCGACACCGTCGCCCACCTCCCAAAACCCATCCTTGGTTTGGTCGCTTGGTTATACAGACACTTGGACAACCACGGGTGGCTCCCAGGATTCCTCTGGAAAAGCGATCAGAACTTCACCACCGCCCTTGTTTCCAACCTCGGATCCATAGGCGGGCAAGCCTGCTATCACCACCTGAACAACTACGGCACAAACTCGATCATCATCACCATCGGGCAGATCAAAAAAGAGTACTCAATGGACAAAACAGGAAAGGTCCATGAACAGAACATCGTCGAGCTGGGCATCACCGTCGATGAACGGATCGCAGACGGATTT
>DALTVZ010000158.1 GCA_029987315.1 Methanocorpusculum sp. | reverse complement strand
AGGGCATACGGCAGGATCTCGCGGGCCGATGTGTATCTCGGGCGAACGATGCGGCGCCAGTACTTCACCCTCTGGCGATATGCCTCGTCGATGATGACACTTGGGGTCGCCTCGGAAAACGCAGGCGCAGGATTTAGGACGCGGATCATGCCGCCGTCCCGCTGGAAACGGATGAGCACCGCAAAGAAACAAAAGACAGTGCGAAGAACACTTGCGGCTTCACTTGCCGACGGATACAGTATCCCGGAGAGTCAGATCCAAAGCCAGTATCTGGATCTCTTGTCCCGGTTTGCTGAGAAGGATCCGGCGGCCTTTTGTGAGCGGCATGATCTTGACGTCGATCAGATGACGATCGTTCTCCGCGATAAGGCCGCGGCCACCGCAGCGGTGAAGGAGGTGCAGCAGATCTCAAAGGAACGGGACACGAAGGTGAAAAAGATGGCTGCCTCAAAGAAAGCAGAGATGCGAAAACTTGAGGGTCAGCTGGAGGCACTGCGGATGCAAACGCCTGTAGTGGAGACTGCCGCTCCTCCTGTTGTCGAGCCGGAGCAGACCCTCGAGGATACGTCGGACGAGAGAAGGATCGCACCAAAACAGGCGACCCTGGACTTTTTCTAGATAATCGTATCTCACACTATTTTTATTACAGAGCGTATGCCTGTCACTGATGTTCTGACCGAATATCGCTCATTATGTCATAATAATGTATAATTGACAATATATGGAATCATTACCGAATCACTACCCAAAAAATCAGCAAATATTTTGATACAAATCATCTTACATACAAGGATTTTTTGAGATTATATTTCTAGGATATTATACTTAAATTATAATTTTCAAAATAAAATTATCTTAATATATTAATAATTAAATTAAATTGATAAAGTATTATTAACCGTGAGGTGGATATTATCAGGTATGTCTTCTTCATGCTCAGATATCAATTATCTCACCATTCTTCCAGGAACCACCCGCAGCGGAAAAAAGGAGGGATTTGATGAGATCATTATTCGTCCAGGCGACACGCTCTCCATCGTTGGGCCGACCGGTTCAGGAAAAACCGCGTTCATCAATGATATCGAAGTGTTTGCCCAGGGAGACACCATAACCAACCGACGTATTCTGATCAACGGGAGCGAGCCGGACGAGGAGTTGGTCCGCGATCCTTCCAAAAAACCCATCGCCATGATCACCCAGAATACCAAATGCCTTGCTGATCTGATCGTCTCCGAGTTTCTGCAGATGCATATCCGGTCCCGAAAACTGAACGAGCAGGGACTCGTAGAAAAGACCATCAATGTCGCAAACGAGTTCACTGGAGAAAAAATATTACCGCATATGCGGATGAGTGCACTTTCTGGTGGGCAGACCCGTTCGCTGTTTATAGCCGACGCGATAATAATCTCCAATACACCGATCATTCTTCTAGACGAAGTGGAGAATGCAGGCATTTTCAAGGACCGGGTCATCGAGGTTCTGCGTGAAGAAAAGAAGGCACTTATTTTTGTGACCCACGACCCCTATGTTGCCCTGCTCACCGGAACACGTATCGTAATGAGCAACGGTGCAGTTACAAAAATCCTGATCCCAGGCCGGGACGAGGAGGAGACGCTCGCAGAAATAGCCAGGATGGACGCCAAGATCACCCATTTCAGAGAACGTATCCGGGCAGGCGAACTGCTCTCTGGACCCAAAGGAATGAAAGCATGACGGTTCGATTGATTGCCATCGCAGGGCCACCGAGCGCGGGAAAAACCGCTGTCGTCAAACAGATCATTCGCAATCTCCCTGACCCGAAAAAGGCCGCATACCTCAAGATCGATGTGGTGCAGGCCTGGGAGGATGAGGAGCTCGCAGCCGAATTCGGTATCCCCACGCGAAAGGTGTACTCAGGAGACATGTGCCCAGATCATATGGGTATCATGGTCATCCGCGACGCTATGGAATGGGCCGAACAGGTCGGTGCTGATTACCTGCTCTATGAAAGTGCAGGACTCTGTCTTCGCTGTACTCCCTATACAAAGAACTCGCTTGGTCTCTGTGTTCTCTCTGCCATATCGGGGACACATGCCCCCCTCAAGATGGCCCCTATGATCGCCCTTTCTGATGTTGCCGTGGTAACAAAGATCGATCTTATTTCTCAGGCAGAAAAAGAGGTCTTTCGTGAGAGGATCAAAGAGGTCGCGCCGCAGATCGACATCATAGAAACCAATGCCATACAGGGGACCGGGATGCGTTATCTCAACAAAGTGATCGCGGATATGCCGCCCGCTCCTTCAGAAAAAGATGTGCTTCGTGGGGTCCCTCCGCTTGGCGTATGCACGATATGTATTGGTAAAAAGGAGATCGGGTGGCAGGAGCATTTCGGGGTCATCCGCCAAATCGACGCTCCCGACAACATCTACCGAGGTGACTGATGAACTGGACACCGCCTGGAAAGGACTGCGGCGCATGCGGCGCAGAAAACTGCGATGCATTCATGGCCCTGGCAACTTCCGGGGTGAAAAGCCTCACTGCCTGCCCGTATTATCATCAGGATGTTTTGCAATACACATGCGACGAGCTTTCCACATCGTATTCGGGGAAAGATGTCTGCAATGCTCCGTATGACTTTGTGCTTTCTGCACTGCCAAACGAACCATCCGCACGAAAAATACTTCTGCCGTTTCGTCCCGATCTGGTCGAACGCGAAGACATCAGCAAAGGAGATATCGTTTTGGGAAGACCGGCGGGTGCGGGATGTCCGGTCCAGCATGTCATCCGGGTACTTGAAGCAGATCATAGAACCGGGCTGATCACCGGACATGTTATAGGCCCCGCCTTTTCCCGAAACAATCCTGATATCATCGATCTGAAAATGTATCATATGATCGGATTTGAAGGGGTTGCCCGGGTCATCAGCCGCTCTCCGGAGTTCGGGGTCCGGCATCCGTTTTTGCCAGGATTTTGTATGATGGACCGGACGCACACCGGCATCGTCAATATGATCGTCAAGAAATCCTACGGCCTTCATATCAGAGTTGAGGGGATCGTGATCTTATGAAAACGCTTGCTCTGATCAATCAAAAAATCGCCGACAAAACTGCGGTCGTGATGACGGCAAAAACTCTCAAAACGCGTATTCGGAGTGGAGAGCCCGTCACTTTGCAGGATGTGGATGTTGTTACCTGTGGGACGTTTGGTGTCATGTCAGGAACATCCGCAGTTCTCGCATTCCAAGTTGCAGATCCAGGGACGTTTCGAAACGTTATCTCCATGACGCTCAACGGCGTTCCGGCATACATCGGGCCCTGCCCAAATGAAAGCAATGGGCATGTTGACTGTATGGTGTACGGGACATCTCGTGCAGAAAACGACCCATCATACGGAGGTGGACACCTTTTTGCAGACCTCACCGCAGGTAAATCGGTCAACGCAGACATTGTCACCGATAACGGCCGAATCCATCGAACAGTCGGTCTCCCAGAAATGTCCACTGCACGGCTGATCGTCACTCGTGGAGCATTCAAAAACTATATGGGATTTGTGAACCGGAGCGAAAGTGAGATCGCCACCATCTTTTCCACCTTCCCGATGGAACCTCAGATGCGAAGTGCATCGATCTCCGGATGCGGGGAGATCAACCCTCTGGAAAATGATCCGGCATTACGCTATCATGTTCCAGGAGCTGCTGCACTGATAAACGGCGGGCCCGGATTCATCCTTGGATGCGGAACCCGGTCGTCCCCACAGAAACCGAATCTTTCATTATCCGCAGATATGCGGAACATGCACCCTGATCTTATGGGAGGTTTTGTTACCGCTCTTGGTGCCGAATGCCTAACATCCATTGGGACCGCCATCCCAGTTCTGGATGATGAAACACTCAAAGCCCTCATGATCCTTGATGAACAGATTCCATTGCCGGTCGCCGACATACAAAACCGCACACCATTTGGCACCGCTACCTACGCTGATGTCTGGCAAAACACCGATCAACGGATCCATGTAGACGCTTCGCTCTGCGTGCATGACTGTGGAAAATGCGCAAAAGATCTCTGTCCAGTTGATGCGATCCGATCAGACCTCTCGATAAGCAAAGCATGCATGGGCTGTCTGACCTGTGTGACCGTCTGTAAATATCAGGTATTTTCTGCGAACAAAGGCAAACTGCACATTCATGATGCGGATATCCCGATCGGCCTTCGTCAATCCGACCGTGTGCGGGGAGATCGTGCAGCCGCCCAGGTCCGGGACCTCATACGCTCCGGTGCATGGAGGTTCTGATCATGGGTGATTACGTATTACGCTGTCTTGCCGGCGGGGAGCTTCTCGAGGAGCATTATACCCTTGCATGCCCGCATCATCCGGGATTTGTACGGGCCGAATATACTGCTGCGCAACTAACGGTCCGAAACGAGCTATCCGGTATGTTTCGGTTCAGCGACTGGCTCCCGGTCCACGGTTCGGTGCCGACAAAAGCAACACCAATGACCTTTCAAAACAGTCAGCTTTGTCGCGAACTCGATCTGCCAAATCTTTGGATCACTTTTACCGGATACTATCCGGAACGCGGCTGTTATGTGCCGACCGGCTCATTTAAGGAGCTGGAGGCACTGCCGACCATCGTTCGGCTGAAAGAAGCAGGGGGCGGAACACTTGTCGTAGCATCAGCTGGAAACACCGGACGGGCATTTGCTCAGATGTCAGCTGAGTTTGGCACACCCGTCGTACTGGTCGTGCCGGAAAGTTCGGCTGACAAACTCTGGACCGCTGGATGGTTCGACCACAATGCCGTGCGGCTCATCACGGTCCGCGGTGATTATACGGACGCGATCAAAATCGCTGATGAGATCTGTAAGGTCCCGGGATTTTTTCCGGAAGGCGGCGGTAAAAACATTGCCCGCAGAGATGGGATGGGATGCGTGATGCTCGATGCAGCAGTCAGGATCGGAAAACTTCCTGACCATTACTTCCAAGCAGTCGGTTCAGGGACCGGAGGGATCGCGGCATGGGAAGCTTCCCTGCGACTGATCAGGGACGCACGATTTGGCAGTGTGCTCCCTCATCTCCATCTATCCCAGAATCTTCCGTTCGTTCCGATGGTCCGTGCATGGAACGAGGGGAGAGATCATATTCTGGATGAGGATATGCCGAATGCGAAGGCCTCCATCGCCGAGGTATCCGCCCAGGTGCTGACGAACCGCACTCCGCCGTATGGGATCAGAGGCGGGGTGTATGACGCGATGAGATCCTGCGGCGGGCGGATGTATGACATTGAAAACAGGGATGCAGCAAATGCGGCCGCTCTCTTTGCCGAGGCAGAAAACGGCATAGATATCGACCCTGCCGCCGCCGTTGCCTTTGCTTCCCTTATCTCTGCAAACGAGGAGGGGTCGATTGGAAGAAATGATACGATCCTTCTGAACATCACCGGCGGAGGATATCAGCGAGTGAAAAAGGACTGCGAAATCGCTTTGATCAAGGTGTACACCACAGTCGATCCGGGCGAGGTGCCGGCATTATGAACGAAGAAATGGTCCTCAGGATCATGCACGAAGAAGGGATCGACGTGGTCGCCTCGCTCCCGTGCGATAAAAACAAGCGGCTCACCGCACTGATAAAAACAGAGTTTTCTGTCATCGATCTTGCTCGTGAAGAGGACGGGGTCGGGATAGGGGCAGGAGTGGTCCTTGCCGGAAAACGCCCGCTCATCTCGATCCAGAGCTCGGGTCTTGGCAATATGCTCAATGCCCTCCTCTCACTTTCCTGCGTCTATCATTTTCCTCTGCCGATCCTTGCAAGCTGGCGGGGGGTATGTGACGAGAAGATCTGTGCCCAGATTCCATTCAATGCCCCACTGCCAAAACTGCTGGATGTTTATAAGATCCCATACCGGATCTGCAGATCTGCTGATGATCTAGAAGGGATCAGAGAGGTCATCAGAGGTGCATTTGCAGAACAGACACCTTATGTTGCCTTGATCCTTCCCTCCTGCTGGAATCCTCAGCAAGATGTTTTGATCACCTATCCAAAACGTTCGCTTCCCAACAAAACAATCTCTCTGCCTGGATATGCTGAACCGGAACTGACACGGCTAGAAGCGATCTCAGAAATCGTCTCCGTGATTCCAGAAAATGCAGTCATCATCTCAAACATCGGTGTTCCATCCAAGGAACTGTATGCAGCAAAGGATCGGGGGGGGAATTTTTACATGCTTGGAAGTTATATGCAGGCGTCCGCGATAGGACTTGGTTGTGCATTTTCTTCACCAGAAACACCGGTGTATGTGATCGACGGAGACGGAAGTCTGCTTGGCTCAGCGGTTTTGCCGGTCATCGCGGCACAAAAATGTAAAAATCTGCATATCATGGCACTGGATAACGGGACGTTTGGAAGCACCGGCAATCAGATAAGCCCGGCTTATGAAACCGCGGATCTCAGCATGCTCGCACACGCGGCGGGGATCGTCTCGGTCGAGCGTGCCACGACACGCGAGGAGATTTCACGCGCCGTATCCAAGGGTGTTTCGTTTGTTCATCTACTTATCCGACCAAAGAACTCGGCATCACCTAATATCCCCCTCTCTCCTGAGGAGATACGCAGAAGAGTGGAACAGGTGATCCAAAACACCAAATAAAACGATTAAGTTTTTTTATCGGAATGCGGAGGATGATTTTCATTTTATCGGGATCGATCTTTCGCGGATCCGAGAGATAAATATCATGATGTCGTGGGCCGAGGAAGCCATGGGTTCCTCATCGAAAGGACCGATATGCATAAACTGCAACACATAAACCCTCAAAAAAATCCCGAGACGCTCCTTTGTCGTATCAAGCGTCTTCTTTTCATTGATTTGTGACATGCTCCGGCAAACAGCTCAGCTGTTACGAACTCGGGCTGGCGGATTATGGATATCCAGAAAAACTTCTCTTTTGCGGAGCTCGATAGGATGCATAATAGTATAGAGAATATCTACCAACCCCTCATTTTTTATGAAGCAGGCATTCCCGTTAAATTAGCTATTCAAATGGGCCAATATTAGCTCAAGAGCGAATGAATACCTTTATTTGAGTAAATATTCAAAGGTTTATTTATTACGTGAATTAAATGTTTGATGAAACTACTGATTTTGGAGATAGTAATCATGATTATGATGATAATAAAAATAGAAAAACAAATAGCATTTCATTCCTGATCGAGAATGATGAAATAAATAATTGTTGGATTCCAAAAGAGGCAATGTTGGAGGTCGGGTTAAAGCATTCGAAGGATGCTGGACAAAACAAGACTGTCATAAACAAATGGTTTGTAGAAACTATCCAAACTTTGCAGAGGAAAAAAGTTAGTTTACTTGTTGAAAACACAACTATCAAAGATCAGGAATCTGACCAATTTGGTTACTGGAGGTTTCGTCTCGACCCTAGGCATCCATTATTTGATGATTACAGTTATGGAGGATATTCTCTTACATTTGAATGTGCCAGAAAAAAAGGTCGGCTGAAGATAATTAAAGCGTTTTTAGATACGCT
>DALTVZ010000157.1 GCA_029987315.1 Methanocorpusculum sp. | reverse complement strand
ATGAAAAATTACGGCCGCGTGGTTCTGGATATGAAGATGATCGTCGGATTTTAGATGAGAAGATACATCAACTTCGGTCTGTTCCGTTCTGCGTTCCAGTGGTTCTATGTTGTTGCGAAAGGCGGGTTTTCGGACAAACACCAGTATATGGGCAAGGATTATACGAAAAAATAATGGTCACGCTTTATCTCCCAGATGGTTTGGTTTCGACGACCCATGCCGGTACGGTTGAGGAGATCCTGCTCCGCCTGGATCAAAATCCGTATGAGATCCTCGTGACGCGAGACGGCGAGTTGCTTCTCGCGGACGATCTCGTGGAAGAGGATGATATCCTACGGGCGACCTCGATCGTGCACGGAGGATAAGATGGCACAGTGCGGATTCTGCGAGAAGAGAGCGGTCTATCTCGACCCGATCTCTCAACAAAGATTTTGCGGGGAGCATTTTTCAGCATGGTATGAAAACCGCGTACTGGCCGCGATCGAAAAATATCATATGATCGAGCCGGGCGATAGGATCGCGGTGGGTCTTTCTGGGGGTAAGGATTCGACGGTGCTTCTCACAGTGCTCGCAAAAATGGATTTGGATGCTGAACTTATCCCGATCACGGTGGATGAGGGGATAGCGGGTTATCGAGATGATACGATTTTGGCCGCAACCAGTTTGTGTGATAAGCTAGGTCTTGCCGATAAGCTGGTTTCGTTTACAGATATCTGCGGGAAAACACTGGACGAGCTGCTGGAAAAAAACCCGGAGCAGGCGTGTTCGGTCTGCGGTACGCTAAGAAGACGTGCGTTGAATCAGGCTGCCCGAGAGGTTGGGGCGACGAAGATCGCGACCGGTCACTGTCTGGATGATGAGGCACAGTCGGTGCTGATGAATTATCTGCGTGGGGATGTGACCCGGGTTATGCAGTCGTATCGAACCGATGCGGATACGCTTTTTTTGCCGAGGATCAAACCATTATGTCGTCAGACAGAGCGGGAGACGGTGGCTTATGGGCTGGTGAACCGTTTGCTGACGGATCTGCCGGAGTGTCCGTATACGAAGTATGCTCTGCGTGCCGGGGTCCGGACCGGTCTTGGGAGGCTGGAGTACAAAAATCCCGGGACGATGATGAATATCGTGACCGGACAGGAGCGACTTCTCGCGAAGCTTGGGCCGAGGAAGGGTCCGGTGACGGAGATGAGACGCTGCGAATCATGCGGGGAGCCGACGAGTCATCGGTTGTGTGCGGCGTGTACGCTGATCGAGAGACTGGAATAATATTCTTTTTTGAATATAATTCTTGTGAAACTTCGAATGGAAATCCTGTGTTGTTTAACACGATTTCATATCTGCTAGTCTTTTTTTATATGCGTGGCATCCGTCCTCACACTGATCAGGCGATTTTTTCAGAAAAAACGCGCAGTCGTCATACAAGAAACCAACTCATTCCTGGATGATCGTCAAATCTGGCGACTTAAGGCTGAGTATCACCACAACCTTCAGTAGAATTCCCACTATTTTCATCATAACATGAAAATCAAGCAGAAATCACTAATAAAAATAAAAAAAATTCTCCTTCTTTGTTCATACATTTCAGATCAGAAACACCACAAATCAGCCCTGAAACCAGAAAAAACAACCTTTTTGTATGAAATAAATAAAACCCATGCTCCTAAAATATGGGACGGAAATAGACATCATAATATATAGATGAGGGCGTAAAAATACTTGTTAAACGGCGGCCACGATACAATGAAACGGCAAACTATACAATTCATGACACTATGTCTGGTGATAGGGATCATTTTTATCACCGGTTGTGTCATGATCAAACATCTGGAGCCGATCTCCGATGAAAAACAGGCCGACATGCAAAGTTCGTTGGACGAACTCATCCCGACCCTAGATGAACAGCTAAACGAGATCTTCATCCTCACCAATAACAGAGCAAGCAATCTCACCGGATCTGAAACAGGCACGGCCGCATTAGACCAGGCAATGTTACAACTTCGCCGTGACATTCCCGCCTCATATGAGGTGCTTTTTGTCGATACAGACAACATCTGTCTCGCAATAACCGGCAAATCGCAAAATCATGAGCTTATTGGTAAACCAACATGTGTCTCTATCACCGAAGCAGATTTCACCAACACAATAAACGGCTGCATCATCACCGAGCCCATCACTTTTATTACCGGAGACCGAGGAGTCTTGACAATTGCTCCGATATACAATGAATCTGGCATATACAACGGGTCTCTTCGTGTTTCACTCAACCCTACCTATCTTTTTTCCGGTGCGGCATCCAAGATCAGATCAGAGGGAAAATATACCATCTGGGCCATCCAGCCAAACGGCGTACAGATCTATGACGAAAAAATTCGAGACATCGACAAAAACGCACTGACCGATCCGATGTACCTTCAAATGACTGCCGGCAATGGTGCACAGCGCGTAGCTGAAGAAAAACAAGGTAACCTTTCATGCATGTATCAGAGGATCGGATCGATCGAGTTTGAGCAGGCAAACGCTGTTTGGAAAACGATTGTGTTGACAAACGGCATCGAATGGAGGATCATCCTTGTCGACAATGCCAATACCGGAAAAAACACCGAAACCCAACTCACTATAGATCAACTCAAAACATTTGTCGAAAAGGCATACATCTACACCCAGACCCATACCAAAGAGGAGTCTGTTCGTGCATTCAATGACCCGAAAGGTACGTTCATTGACGGCGAACTCTACATCTTTGCCTATGACATGACGGGAATGACCCTGGCGTTACCGTATCAGCAGAACATCGTTGGAACAACTCGATGGAACGGGGAGGATGTCCTTGGAGTAAAAGTACTCCAGAGATTTATTGACAAGTCCAAATTCGGAGGAGGGTTTGTGTATTATCAGTATCCAAACCCGAACGACAACTTTGCCTCTGAATTAAAGCTTTCATATGTCATGTCCGTTGACGAGAACTGGCTTATCGGTGCAGGGATATATCCGGCAACTATCACCCCCAACTACACATGGGAGAAACGAAATCAGCTGGTCACTCAGGTGAGGGGATTTCAGTATCTATCCACCATGATGCCGGAGGAGGATCTCTGGCAGATGATCAATGATCCGACAAGTGAGCTCCAGATCGAAGGGCTTTGCCCATTTGCTTTGGATGGAAATGGAAATGTTCTTTCCTGTATCTGTGACCCAACTCGAGTCGGAACGAACTGGCTTGGATCCACGAACTCCTATGGCATGTCACCTGTAAGGGAGATAATATCTCTTGGGAGATCCGGAGGGGGGCTGATGTATAGTCTTGTGGAGGGCTCTGCCCCCGGCATAGAGGAATATATGATCATCTATGTGGAGCCCGCAGATGGAGAGATCTATTATGGCAGTATGATGCGCCTGGACGGTACATAAGATGGCGCTGCGATACAGAAAAAAAAGTAGAAAAGAGATCCTTCTGACCATGGGAATAAGTCTTGCGATCATATCGATCCTCATCGTATGTGCTGGTGCCGCCGTCGCATTAATTGGAACTGGGTATGTCATCGACAAATCGCTCGAAGACCCGGATGTAATGCTAAATGTGTTTGTGGTCGGTAATGATGTGGTCGTAACGATCTATGAGGGGAGAAGGGTCAACGAGATGATCCAACTTTCCATAGAGATCGAAGGAGTCCAACTCCCATCCTCATTATCGGTCAAGCCTGCACCTACCACAGGCACCGGAGATGTGCGTTTTATTGGGGCCTGTGCGGGGATAACTGGTATGAGAGGTATTGCGGTCCGGGGGATCTTTTCAGACGGCAGAAGCCAGATCCTTAAGATGAACACGATCAAGTTCACCTAAATACTCTTTTTTTATTCTACATATTGCATAAAGATGAGACCAGAGAGGTCCGGCCGAACTCAAAGCCCCTTTTCATTTTTTTTCAAAAAAAAACGTGACTAAAATGTATAAAGGATAGGTATAAATGCCTTCCCTCCAATAGAGTTCATAATCTAAATCCAGGTAAAAATGAAAAAACGTTATATCGTGAGTATCAGTATTATCTCTATTATCTTACTAATTCTCATATGTACTACTGGGTTCACTATTTTTACAGCAAATGCCATTGAACCGGAGCCAGTTTCCGCTGAACATATCAGTGATATGGAGGAGGCCCTCTCTCCGATGATTTATCAGATCAACAAAGAGATGGATACGGCGTCCAGTGCTTTATGGAATACCGCCCGGGAACTGGATGGCGTACCGATCGATGATCCGGCCGTCATCCTTGCTCTTTTCAAACTAAAACGTGATATCCCGTTCTCATTTGAGACGGGAGTTTTCGATACAGATAATATCCTCATATTATCTACCGAAGATCTGGGAGCATCCATGGAACTGGGTATAGGCAAGGCAACGAGCCATTATACCGAGGAGGATTTCAAAGCATCAGGATCGCAGTGTATCGTATCAAATTATTCAAACATGCCGTTTGGAGATAATGGAGTTACGATCACAACTGCAGTATATGATGCCGAAGGAAACTATAACGGAACACTTCGAGTCGGCATCGATACCTGGTACCTTTTCTCAGGGCTCAATGAATTTCTGAGAAACACATACGGCTACACGGTATGGGTCGCCCAGGACAATGGTCTCGTGATCTTCGATAAGGACACAGAAGAGATCGGACGAAACCTCATCACCGATGAAATATATCAGATCGGTTCCCTCAAAAATGCAGTGAAAAGCATCCTGGAAAAGCCCTCCGGAAATGCCTCGTATCTATTCTACGATTCCACGTGGATCGATCTCGTCCAGACGAACACTGTTTGGAATTCAGTATATCCCGGATACGGCATGGAGTGGCGGATAGTTCTTACCGACAATGTTCCAAAAAGAACTATAAATACCAGCAAGATCACGCCAACCCCTGAGGAACTCAAAGCATTTGTTGAAAACGCGTACGTCTATGCCAGTAAGAATGGGAAAGAGCGTGCTCTTGCGGAATTTAATGATCCACATGGAGAGTTCATCGACGGAGAACTCTACATCTTTGCCTATGGTATGGACGGGGAGACATTGGCACTTCCCTTCCAGCCAGGTCTTATTGGGGTAAATCGATGGTTCATGGAGGATACGAACGGCGTTAAAATAATGCAGAGAGGCATCATCAGAGCAGAACAAGGCGGCGGTTACGTATGTTATCTGTACCCAAACCCGGATCATAACTATGCTCAGGAGTTTAAACAGTCCTATGTAATGAAAGTGGATGACCAGTGGTTCATTGGAGCAGGGGTATATGTAATGGACAACCCCTTATCTCAGACTCCATATGTCGATTTGAAAGCGCGTGATAATCTAAGGTATCAGGTAAGAAACATGCAGTATCTTGCAAAATCCGAAGGGATCTCATCCGTGGTCGAGATGGTCAATGATCCAGCGAGTGAGCTACACATCGAAGGATTGTATCCATGTGTCATTAAAGAAAATGGAACGGTCCTTGCCTATTTGCTGAAACCTGAAATGGCAGGAACAGATCAGCTTGGCGTAAATAATTCTTTAGGAATGTCAGTGACACGCGAGATTCTCTCATCGGCCAAAGCAGGCGGTGGAATGATGTATTTCCTTATAGAGACCCCGTCCGAAAACAAAGAGAAACATGTATTGCTTTATGTTGAGCCGACAAATACCACCACATACGTTGGCAGCCTGATCATTTTAGAGTGAAGAGTGATGCGATATGGTGATGCGTTATCAAAAAAAGAGCCCAAAGAAGATAAAACTCATAATGGTGATTTTTTTGATCGTGATCGTTATGTTGATCATAGGGGCTTCTCTTTTTGGGTTATTACTTGGAGCAACCTATATCTTCGATCAATCACTTAGCGATCCGGATGTTCTGCTCAATCCCGTGATATCAGGAAATGATATCATCGTAACGATCTATGAGGGGAAACGGGTCGATGAGATGGTAAAGATCTCCGTGCAGATCGAAGGATATTCTCCCGTGGTAAGGGATGTTCGAAAAGGAGAGACCGAGGTCGAGTTCAGAGGGATCGCCCAGTATATCACCGGGACCAAAAGTGTTGGTGTTCGCGGAATATTCTCCGATGGATCGGTGGCACTGCTTAAGGTATCATCGCTCAAATTCACATGAGCTAATAAAAAAGATTTTTTTAATAAAGGGATCAGTTTTTCGACTGATCTCTCAACTCTTCTAACAGGAGCGGCATAAACGTTCCCGCATCGCTGATCAATCCGATCGCCTGCGAGGTCCCGCGGTCCATAAGTTTGGTGACCGATGCCGGGTTGATGTCCACACAGATGGTTTTCACATGAGAGGGTAGCAAATTTCCAACCGCTACTGAGTGCAGGAGTGTTGCCACCATCAAGACCATGCCAAGGTCGGTGATATGCCGGCGCATGGCGTCCTGGGACTCCATGACATTCTGGATGACGTCCGGGAGAGGGCCGTCGTCACGTATCGAACCTGCAAGAACGTAGGGCACATCGTTTTTGATGCATTCATACATGATCCCGCGGGTGACAAGACCTGAATCGACGGCGGCCTTGATCGAGCCGGCATCCATGATCTTATTGATGGTATACAGGTGATGTCGGTGTCCTCCGCTGACGAGCTCGCCGGTCGTAAGGTCCATCCCAAGAGATGTTCCATAGATACAGTTCTCAAGATCGTGAGCCGCGAGGGCGTTGCCGGCAAAGATGACGTCCAGATATCCTTCCCGGATCATGGCCGCTACGGAATCTGAAGCGCCGGTGTGGACGATCGCGGGACCGCCGACAAGAGCTACTTTTTTCCCGGTGGATTTGACCCAGAGGAGTTCTTTTGCGATACGTCGGATGATGGCTTTGCTCGGCCGCTCAGAGGAGACGTTGCCACCCATAAACTCGAAAACGCCGATCTCACGTGGACGCTCGGGGAAGTCGACCCGCACTCCTTCTTCACCAACAACGACGGTGTCTCCGGGCTGAAGTTTTCCCTGGACAACACACTTTGCCGTCATATTTTTTGGATCCACCCAAATCAGGGCGTCCATCTTCATATTGTCGACAGGGATCCAGGTTTCATGACAGTGAATATAGGTTGGGTGATTGGTGGTTGAATAGAATCCTTCCGGTGCGACCTTTTCTTTTACAACCGAGCCAAGCTCGACTTCAGATTCTCCGGTCACAATGACACCTAAGCGGCGCAACTGACTTATCAGTGCAGTGAGCTGCTCTGGGGTCTCTGCAGAGATCTGCATCCTGGCATAACTTGGATCTGTTTTCAGCCGGCCTAAGGTGAACTCGTCAGTTTCGAAATCGCCATTGTATTCGACAACGGTATCCATGACCTTGGCAAGGATGCCGGAATCTACAATGTGGCCCCGAAGTTCGATCTCCCGCGAAAATTTCATGGAGTACTATTTGGACGTGAGATGAGATGAATTTACGTGACGGATCGGCGACGAAGTCGACGATCTCAGTCGAGCAAACTGAAAGTTTGCGAGTGTGGACACATGAGAAAAAGCCAACCGCGAACCGCAAATCAGAGATTTGCTCTGCTAAGACCTCTAGTCGCAAGCCTATTGGCTT
>DALTVZ010000156.1 GCA_029987315.1 Methanocorpusculum sp. | reverse complement strand
CAGCACTCAAACCTTCAGCGATCCATTCAGCATACTGTTTCGTTGATCCGTATTTTGATTTATAAATGACAACTGTACTCACATACATCCCTTCTTTGTTCAGAATAGGTCGTGATGAGATAAGTGTTTTAGTACTGCTGATGCTTAAATGAAATGGGATTTAGGCGGTGTGATCCTAGCTGAAAATATGACGTACTTATTAGTTGTACTTTGATTTCGTGCACGAGATAAGTGTGGACACATGACTGTACACTTCCCTAATTAGATGTGCAAATAGCACTGCCTTATCATATTCTTGGAGATTCAAGCGAGGGGCATAGACCCAAGTTGAAGAGCAAGTATCTGATTTGCGAGTGCGGTTGGTTTTTCTTCTGTATTTGTATAGAAATTTAAAGAATATGGAGTACTTCTCTCTCACACAGCATAAGTTCTAATGGGAAAAAGTGTGTGGAATTATTCCGACTTGGCGATGCTGATGTGAACTTTGAGATCATCGATCTCCCAGTCCGTTGCCAGAATCGCGTCTTCTTTGACCCTGCAGCCGCAGGGTTTTCCATCCGGCAACCTGATCAACAGACAGCTTGCCCGGACCTCGCTTTCGATCACGTCATGCTGTTTGTCAACGAGAGGCATGACCCGTGTGTCATCGATGATGACCTCGGCTTTGATCTTTGCTTCAACGGCGAGTCCTGCCTGTTTTCTCATCTCCTGGATCCTTCGGATGACCTCGCGTGAGTATCCTTCGGATTCAAGCTCAGGGGTGAGCGTAACGTCAACATAAACCATGCCGTCTTCGATCGGTGAGGAGAAGATATTTTCAGGCATCTTTTCCTCGAAGGTTATGTGCTCCTCGGTAAGTTCGGTGGAAAATCCGTCCTTTTCCATCATGACCTTTCCGTTTGAAAGAAGAGAGGCCTTCAGCTCTGTTCCGTTCGACTCCTCGATAAATGCTTTGACTTTGGGTCCGTCGCGTCCGAACTGCTTGCCGATCACCTTCATGACTGGGATCGCCGTCCAGTCGAGTCTGTCCCAGATCCCTGGTACGACCGTAACGCTTCGGGCGTTTGCCCGGTCACAGCACATATCGTTCATAGCTGAAATGGCATTGGAAACCTTCTCCGAATCGGTCGAGACAACGATCGAGCCGACAGGCCAGCGCCCTTTGCGCTTTCCGTTCTGGCGTGCATTCGATACAGCCTCGTCGAATCTTTGCACGATCTCCATCTCCTCCTCGAGGATCGGGTCACGCAGGTTATCGTTTCCGCTAAACCAGTCGACCATGTGGATCGATGGAAGATCGCCTTCGCATCTTAGGTTCTGGTACATATTCTCGGTGATGTGGGGGGCGAAGGGTGCAAAGATCGTGATGAGTCTACGAAGCACGTAGTACATGGTATCGTATGCCTGCATCTTTGAGACCGACTCCTCCTCGAGCCACATTCTTGGTCTGACCAGCTGGACGTACCAGCGGGAGAGTTCATCGAGAACGAAGGTGCTGATCGGGCGGGTCGCACGGTGAAGGTTGCAGACCTCCATCTCCTTGGTCACCTGCTCGGCAAGGGAGTTCACGCGGGAGATGAGCCAGCGGTCTTCTCTGCCGAATTCACTGATGTGATCTTCGACAACTGAAGGATCCCAGACGCCGTTTTTCGTTGCCGGCGTGTAACCGTCGAGCTTCATATAGGTCAGTGGGAACTTGTAGACGTTCCAGAGAACGTTGAACATCCGGTGATTCGTCTTGACTCCTTCAAGAGAGAAACGCATGTCATCCCAAGGGGCGTTTGCCGAAAGGATGTACTGGCGCATGACGTCGACACCAAACTGTTTTGCGACATCTTCGGGAGCGATGACATTTCCAAGACTTTTACTCATCTTTTTGCCGTCGGCATCCAGAGCAAATCCGTGCATGAGAACGGATTTATACGGGGCTTTTCCAAACGCCATCGTGGATAAGGCGAGCTGGGAATAGAACCAGCCGCGGGTCTGATCATGCCCTTCAAGAATGAAATCGGCCGGCCAGTACTTCCCGAAGTCCTCGGTCTTTTCCGGGAACCGAAGTGTTGCCCAGGATGCGATCCCTGAGTCATACCAGACATCGAAGATGTCCGGGATACGTTTCATCGTCCCGCCGCATTCACAGGGGATCGTGATGTCATCGACGTACGGCCGGTGGGGGTCGTTTAGTTTCTGACCTGAGAGCTGTTCGAGCTCTGCGTATCTCCCGATCACCTGATATTTGTTACAGACCGGGCAGACCCATACCGGGATAGGGATACCCCAGTATCTCTGCCGAGAGATACACCAGTCACGAGCCTCCTTGACCCAGTCATGGAATCGAGCAGAACCTGCCCATTCAGGGAACCAGGTTACCTCATCTGCGATCTCTTTGAGCATCTTTTCCTTGATGTCCTTAACTTTCAGGAACCACTGGGAAGTCGCACGGTAGATGATCGGGGTCTTGCATCTCCAGCAGTGCCCATATCTGTGAGTGACCTTTCGAACTGCGAGCATTGCGTCGCCTAAAACGTCGATGACCTCCTGATTTGTTTCAGGGGCCTTGACGTATTTTCCTGCAAACACACCAGCTTCTTCGGTGAAGTTTCCGTTTCCGTCCACTGGACAGACGGTTGCAAGTCCCTCTTTCATACCAACGAGGTAATCGTCCCATCCGTGACCGGGAGCGATATGTACCATACCGGTGTTTTCCATCGCGACGTAATCGGCGAGGACAACACGGTGTTCGATCATTGCCTGGATAGGAACAACGGATGCGAGGGGAGAATCGTATTTTGTTCCGGCCAGTTCTTCTCCGGTCTTTGTTTCGATGATTGCGTAATCCTGATATTTTCCGTATTTGAGGATCTGTTCAGCGAGGTCTTTGGCGATCCAGAGGTCTTCGGTCTTTCCGTCTTTTACCGCACGGCATTTTGCGTACACGAAGTCCTTTCCCATTGCCACTGCCACGTTGGCAGGAAGTGTCCAGGGTGTGGTGGTCCAGATAACGAGGTACTCGTTTTCTTTTCCTTGGATAGGGAATTTGACGAAGATCGACGGGTCGGTCTCGTCCCAGTATTCAACTTCTGCGTCGGCTATGGCCGTACCACAGCGGGGACACCAGTTCACGACACGCGATCCGCGTTCAAGCATCTTTTCCTCTTCGCAGCGTTTAAGCGTGAACCATGCGGCCTCGATGTATCCTTTGTCGACCGTCAGGTAGGGGTCGTCGAAGTCCATCCAGGTGCCGAGATCTCGGAACTGGTCGCTCATCAGATCTTTGTGGGTGAGAGCGAACTCACGGCACTCTTCGATGAACTTTGCAACACCGTATTTTTCGAT
>DALTVZ010000027.1 GCA_029987315.1 Methanocorpusculum sp. | reverse complement strand
GAAGGCAAAACAGTACATCAATGGTTACCCGGATCTATAAAGAAACCCACTTCGACGCATCCCACCGTCTGATGCATTATGAAGGGAAATGTTCCAGACTACATGGTCACCGCTGGAGTGTTGAGGTCTGGATGGACGGAATTCCTGATGGCAAAACCCAGATACTGATTGACTACAATATCATCAAAAACATCGTCAATGTCTACGATCACCAGGTCGTTTTGAATAAAGATGATCCAATGGTCGAGGCTCTTTCCCGATTTCAGACCCCGGTGTTAACGAATGGTGACCCGACAAGTGAACGACTTGCAGAGGACATCCGTGAGCGGCTCAATTCCTTCTGCAAAGACAATGATATGAACGCTAGGGTCGTGAAACTGCGGGTATGGGAGTCTGAGGGTTGCTATGCCGAGGTATTTTCAGAATGAGAGTTACCGAAACGTTCGTTAGTCTCCAGGGAGAAGGAGAGCGGCAGGGTATGCCCTGTTTTTTTCTCAGACTTTCCGGCTGTAATCTTAGATGTGCCTGGTGCGACACAGAATACTCGTTTGAGAAAGGGACAGACAAAAGCATTGACGAACTCGTTCAGGAGATCGCTGCATCCGGTCTGTCGTATGTATGCGTAACCGGCGGAGAGCCTCTCCTACAGAAAGAGGAACTTGTTCCTTTGCTCGAGATACTCGCGGCCGCAGACATCTATGTGGATATCGAAACGAACGGCACGATCTCGTTTGGCGATGCAACGGAATATGCCTCCATATGTATGGATGTGAAGTGTCCGTCATCTGGAGAGATGAGCGATCTTTCGCTTCTTCCTCTCCTACAGAAGAAGGACTGTGTTAAGTTCGTGATTGGCGACGAGGCCGATTATTTGTACATGGTCGAAGTACTTGCAGCGCACAAACCAGTGGCCCCAGTCTGTATCACACCAGTTTTTGGGATGGAGACGGACTGGCTTGTTGAAACGATCATTGCAGAGCGGTTGCCGGTAAAATTCCAGCTCCAGCTACATAAAATGGTGAACGTACAATGAAAAAAGCGGTATGTCTCCTGTCAGGAGGAATGGACTCCACGACCCTTGCCTTTGTCGCAAAGAAGATGGGGTATGATATTCTGGCCCTCCACATGAATTATGGTCAGAGAACAGAAAAAAAGGAGCTTGAGTGTGCAAAGAAAGTAGCTGAGGCCATTGGAGCAGTAGAATTCTTGGAGATCACTCTGGATTACTTCTCAAAGTTCGGAGCAAGCAGTCTGACCGACCGGGACATCGAAGTGGAAAAAGGTGTGCTTGGCAAGGCAGATAATCCAAACACATATGTTCCATTCAGAAATGGAAATCTGATTGCGATCGCCACGTCTTACTGTGAATCACGTGACGGTGAGGCAGTATTCATCGGAGTTCAGTCAGGTGACCACACCGGGTATCCAGACTGTACTCCCCGATTCATCGAAGCAATGCAGCATGCCATTTACGTCGGGACGCAGACCGAAAAGTCCATTGAACTTTTGACTCCTTTTGTTATGATGAATAAATCCGACATTCTGAAAGAGGGTATGGATTTGTGTGTACCGTATGAACATACATGGTCCTGTTATTCCGAGAATGATGAGGCATGCGGGGCCTGCTCATCATGCCTTGCACGGCTGAAGGCATTTGCGGATCTCGGGATCCAAGATCCGATATCCTACGCTAAAAAATAATTTTCAAAAAAAAACTATCTCTTTTTTCCATTCGGAGTTATGCAGATAAGCGATAAAAATTTATTTTGGTGTATCCTTCTTCGGACGTTCGGGTTTTACGTAAGTTATTTTATGTACTTCAACGCTTCTTTCTGCAGGAGTCGCTGACTTCGCATATTCCCGTTCCATCAAAAGGGAATCAAATTTACACACATCAACACAGTTTCCGCACATAACACAGCGGAATCGATCTAGTGTCCAGATCTTCTCATCACGCTGCAGAGTGATCGCTTGCGATGGACACCGTTTCATGCACATCAGACATGACGTGCACTTTGACGGGTCAAACACCAGATGACCGCGGGTCCCCTCAAAATTTTCCAGAGGGACGGCAGGAAACTGCGTCGTTGCAGGTTCGTGGAAGAACTGTTTCAGAATTGTTTTAAGCATCTTCATGACAGTTCACCTTTCCATACATCCGATACACGGATCGATCGTCAAGACGATCTGTGGGACATCTGCAAGTTCACAGCCCGCAAGAATCGATACTAGAGGCGGAATGTTCGTGAGGGTCGGTGTCCTCACACGGAACTGAGCAAGATTTTTTGTGCCATTACCTTTCAGATAATGAATTACCTCACCTCGGGGTTGCTCGGAGCGACTGAAGTATTCACCATCTGGATTGCCTTTTACCGGTATAGAGACATCTCCATCCGGCATGTCTGTAATGACACGACGAATGATCTCTACTGATTGGAACAGTTCCTTGCATCTGACCGCACACCGAGCGTATCCGTCTCCTCCTTTCTCAACGACGGGTCTGAACCCTATATCTCCGTAGGCGAGATATCCAGTGGTCCGGGCATCCAGATCAAGACCACTTCCCCGGGCGGTCGGTCCGACCGCTCCGAGATAATAGGCATCCTCCTTTGAGAGCACGCCCTTTCCAATAAGACGTTTGGTCAATGTATGGTCATTGAGAAACACATTGGTGAGAGACTTCATCTCATCCTCGATCCCATCAAGCCGATTGTCCATATCCGAAAGGAAGTGGTTTGTAACATCGCGGCGTACACCGCCCACTTTGCAAACACCTTGGATGACCCGGCCTCCGGTCGTAGCTTCCATCTCATCCAAAATAGATTCCCGGATCTTCCATGCCTGATAGAACAGGCTCTCAAAACCGAGTGAATCGGCAAACAATCCAAGCCACAAAAGGTGGCTATGGAGACGTGAGTACTCCCCCCACATGGTCCGAAGATAGGTCGCTCGGCGGGGGACCTGAATGCCCATCATTCCTTCTATTCCCTCACAGAAGGTCGAAGAGTGGGTGAAGCTGCAGATTCCGCAGATACGCTCAGCGAGAAACACAAAGTCCTGATAATCGCGGCGATCTACCAGACTCTCAAGACCGCGGTGGACATAGCCAATCGACGGGATCGCCGAAACGACATGCTCATCCTCAACGACAAGATCCAGATGGATCGGTTCAGGAAGAACTGGGTGCTGCGGCCCAAATGGGATAATTGTCTGTTTACCGGTCATTTTTCTGCCTCCTTGACCACAGTCACCGTAGGAGTGGGTTGTTCTTTCTTTTTGAACGGATATGGAACAGATGATTTTATGAATGTTCCTTTAAAGTCCAGAGTCATTCCTTCAAACGAAAATCCATAGAGATCATGGATCTCGTTTTCATACACAAACGCCCCGCCGTATGAGGCCCCTATTGACGGGATCTTCATACCTTCAGAGACAGCGGCCCGATAATGACGGAGATCGGTTTCCTTTTCGAACGAATAGGTGAGATAGTAGCCTTCGTCAGCGGGCGTGCAGGTCATAACAACCAAGCGAAACCCGCTGCTTTTCATGGTGTCGGCAATTTTTTGCACATCAGCAACTTCAATGGGATCGATTTTCATATTCATTTTTTGCCCTCCAGAGCTGCACGTTTTTCTTCAAGAACACCAAGAGCCTTTATGATGCCTTCGATGAGGGCCTCAGGGCGTACGGCACATCCAGGGACGTACACATCCACAGGGATGATCGTGTCAACACCGCCGGAGATGTTGTAACAATCACGGAACACACCACCGCTTGAGGCACAGATCCCGACTGCGATGACCACCTTTGGTTCAGGGATCTGGTTGTAGAGATTTTTCAGAACCACTTTGTTCTGTTCGTTCACACCGCCCGTTACCACAAAAATATCAGCGTGTGCAGGGTTACCGGTGTTTATGATACCAAACCGCTCAACATCGTAAACCGGAGTCAAGGCGGCGAGAATCTCTATATCACATCCATTACAACTTGAAGCATTGTAGTGGAGGAGCCAAGGAGATTTTGATGCTGAACTCATAAGAATATACCTCCAAAGACGCCAAGGAATACAATGTTTCCTACTCCAAAGACGAGGGTGATGAACCACAAGCTCTTAACCGTCATCTTCCAGGTCACACGCGGGAAGATATTGTCGATGATAAGCTCCATAAGGAATACCAGAATGATTACAATCACCGAAATCACCGGATAACCGGCAAAGAAGAGGAGAATCATGGAGAGGAAAAGTATCATCTCATACCAGTGAGCGATCTCCACTTTGGCAAGACTTCTGCCGGAAATGGAGGAGGTCACACCTTTCACCAGTTCCTGATGGGCGTGGTGTGAGGTCGAGATATCAAAGGGCGATTTTCTGAGTACAAGAGTCAGAACAGCGATAAAAGCAATGAACACGCCTGGAAGATAGACGATTCCTGGAACATCCAAAGTGAACATGTGATATGTCTTGAAACTGCCGGTGACCATGTAAAATCCTACGGCGAGCAGGATCAAAATCGGTTCGAGGATCATCGTGCTAAGCAGCTCGCGTTCAGCGCCGATATGAGAGTACGGGGCATTTGCCGCATAGGCTGCGAGAATGAGGAATGTGTGGGCAAGTGCCAAAGAGAAAACTACAAACAGCAGATTGCCGCCAGTAGCGAACATCCCTCCAGAAAATGCAATCAGGACAAGATATGCGGTGGTGAAGATGATTTCAACAGGATTTGAGAATGCCTTCTCCTTATGCCAGAGTTTGGCCACATCATAGAACGGCTGAAGGATCGGTGGGCCAACCCTTGACTGTAAACGGGCAGTTAAAATACGATCACATCCGGTAAGGAGCCCGCCAAGGATCGGAGCGAGTATTAGAAATAACACCGCACCTACGAGAAACATTATATCCATATCATTACCCCCATAAATCCAAGAACAAGCATCACGATGATCAGGATTCCTGAGATCACCCATGAGGGTTTAAGGAGAGCTTCCTCACCGCAGTACTCTTCGAGATAGTAGTTCGAGGTTTTTGCCTCCTTGTAAACGCCAAGAGAACCGAGGAATCTTCCTTCTGCGTCGACCGCACGGCCACCCATGTATGGTGGGATCGTTTTTCCCGCTTTAGAACCAAGGAAGGCCCCGAGCACAAGGAACAGAAGAATTGTCCCCATAAGACCAAGCATGACTATGGTGTCAAAGGAATATAATCCGTTACTTGGCTGATAGAAATATTGATGGATACTGTCAAGATACGGTATGATCACGCCGGAAATGATCAATGGGAATCCAAGACAGCAGGCAATCACAAGAACGCCCATGACGATCACTGAGATCTTCTCGGAGATGTGAAGAACGATCTTTTGTGCAGGTGGTCTGGTCATCCTCATGAAGAGTTTACCAAGCCACTTGGTCCAGAAGAAGATAGTAAAAGCACTTCCAAAGGCAAGAAGGGAGACGAATATACATCCAAGTGGGGCGGTCAAGAATGCTTCCAGAGCCACCCATTTGGAGATAAGCATACCAAACGGTGCAAGATACATCCCGCAGATACCGATGACCATCATTGTGGCAAGAAGAGGGAGACGAACAAGAAGTCCATCCATATCTTCAATGTCCCGACTCCCGATTTTGTGTTCGACCGCGCCGACGCAAAGGAAGAGTAAAGCCTTTGAGACCGCATGGAAGATGATCAGTAGAATCGCCGCCATGATCGCCTCTGCCGTCCCGATACCGGCGCATGCGGTGATCAGACCTAGATTAGCTATCGTTGAGTATGCGAGAACTTTTTTCGCATTACTCTGAGAGATCGCTAGGGCCGAGGTGACAAGGAAGGTGAATGCCCCGACCAGGGCAAGGAAGATCCCAACCCATGTCTGTGAGAAGAGGGGAGCAAAGAGTACCAAAAGATACACGCCTGCCTTGACCATCGTGCTGGAGTGAAGCAGGGCAGATACCGGAGTCGGAGCAACCATTGCTCCGGTGAGCCAGGTTGAAAACGGCATCTGAGCAGCCTTAGTTAATCCCGCAACGGCGATAAGAGCCAAAGGTATCGTCAGGGCAGATACATTGGGGAAATGAAGAAGATTGTTTACCGAGAAAAGATTTACCGGTGAATTTAGGAGGACCAAATAGATTATTGCAATGGTGAAACATATCCCGCCTATCAGATTCATCCACACTGCGCGAAACGCATTTTTTACCGCTTCGGGAGCACGCGAGTACCCGATCAAGAGGAAAGAACACAATGTCGTTACTTCCCAAGCGCACAGGATCCACATCAGATTATTGGAGAGGACGAGCCCGAACATCGCTGAGAGAAAGAGAAACATCAGAGCGAAGAAGTACCGTTTTCTGACCGGAACGCCGGTCTGATGTTCATGATAATCCTTCATGTATCCAAGAGCATAGACACAAATCAGGGTCCCGATAATACCTATGATAAGGACCATCACTGCAGAAAGATTGGAGACCATAAAAGTCTGTACGACCTCTGGTCTGCCAATACTAAACAGTTCAAGCACCAGGAGAAGAAGAAGCTGAACAACCGAGAGGATGAGGGGGATAATTTTTCGGTATTTAATAGAAAGACCCAAAATCACGAGGGCTATGAAGAGTTCAACGATAAATAAAAGAGTGCTGACCCATTCAGCATTCCCGAGGGTCACGGATATGGGAGCAAGCCATGCTTTCCATGCTAGAAAGAGAGATGTCCCAATGATGATGACCGATGTTATGCCTACAAGGATGTTGCGTACGAGATCGGGTTTGAATACCGCTAAAAAAGCTGCGGCAATAACGGGAACAAGTAGCAATATCAGTATGGCAATGAGTTCCGGCGGGTACATAGATATCACTTGTTGAAAGTATTGACATTCATCATTATTAATCATTCTAATGGGGCCATAGATATTCACTCTGAGAAAGAAGGAATAAAAACGGCTTCCGTAGATATAGTATGACTGAAACGTGATGTCAAAATAAATCCCATGTTAATGATATAAATGATAAAATACCCATTATATATTTTGATTTATCAAATAAATTATTCAACTAAATGATCTGCTGATTGCGGCATGGCCTGACATATTTTTTGAGAAAATAATGTACACAAATAAGAAATGAGATTCGAAACTCGATGACGCGGCGAAAATCCGTGCGCTTAGTATCGAACAACGTAATAAAAAAATTAAAGGTCGGGAACGAACTTCGTTCCATAGTGGATGATACCATCCGAACCTTCGTGATCAAGAACGCGGAAGACGGATGTGACAGGCATTCCGATATAAACCTCGTCCGGTTCACAGATGAGGTGGGAGGTGACCCTCGCCCCTTCTTCGAGTTTAATGATTGCCAGGACATATGGTTTCAGGGCAGTGAACTGGTCGCTTGCGGCTGAGAGAACAGAGTATGTCATGACCTTTCCTTTACCTGAACATTTGTAGGAAACGATTTTTCCATCTCTGCGGCAATGAGGACAGATCGTCCTCGCCGGGAAAAATACGGCACCGCAGGTCTCACATTTCGTTCCAATCAGATTATATCTCTGGGGGATCTCTCTCCAGAATCGTGCTACTGTCATCTCAGATCCTCCCGAAGATGTGTGATACGACTGTGGCACCGGTTCCGCCGACATTTTGTGTCATGCCGATTTCTGCTCCTTCAACCTGACGTCTGCCGCCTTCGCCGCGAAGCTGTTGTACGACTTCCCAGATCTGCTTGATTCCTGTGGCACCTACCGGGTGACCGCATGCCTTGAGGCCCCCAGAGGTGTTTACAGGAAGTTTTCCGCCAAGCTGGGTCTCTCCCTGCTCGGTGAACTTGCCGGCGGTTCCCTTTGGAACGAAGCCGAGGTCCTCAATAGCACATAACTCTGCTATCGTGAAACAGTCATGAACTTCCACAAAGTCGATATCCTTTCGTTCGAGCTTTGCCTGACGGAACGCCGAATTTCCGGCTACAACGGTCGCACCCATTGTAGAAAAATCAGGGCGGTCGTGCAATGCGATCGTATCGCCTGCCTGCGCTGAGGCAAGGACCTTAATCGGCGTATCAGTAAACTCACGCGCTTTTTCAAGCGGGCATACAACGACGACCGCGGCTCCGTCTGAAACAGGCGAGCAGTCAAAGAGCCTCAGAGGTGAGGCAACGAGGGTTGAATTCATCACCGTCGAGAGGGAAATCTCGTTCTGGAAGTGGGCAAAAGGATTTCTTGCTCCATGGTAGTGATTTTTGACCGCGACCTGAGCAAGCTGCTCACGAGTCAGGCCGTATTTGTGCATGTAATCACATGCAATCATGGCATACAAACCCGGGAACGTTGCTCCTGCGAAACTTTCCCATTCTCTGTCTGCGGCTCCGGCGAGGACATCTGTTGAATCTCCGACGTCCGTCATCTTCTCAACGCCTGCGGCAATGACAACGTCAGACATGCCAGAAGATACGGCGGCTACGGCCTGGCGAAACGCAAGACCACCTGATGCACAAGCTGCCTCAACGCGGGTCGCCGGTACGTGAAGATCTCCTCCGAGTCCTACATAATCTGCAACGAGTGCTCCTACATGTTCCTGACCGACGAATCTGCCAGCGGACATGGACCCGACAAACAATGCATCGATCTGTTCTCCCGCCACATTTGCATCTTCAAGTGCGGCAATCCCTGCTTCTGTACACAGGTCACGGAAAGATGTATCCCATCTTTCTCCAAATTTTGTGATTCCTGCACCAATAACTGCAACATCTCTCATGATTCACCTCACATCCGGATCTTGCCCTTATGTCGGGCATATACTGCATAATCAAGATACTTTTTCGTGGAAAGCATCTGCTGAACGGTCGGGCCGCGGGATCTGTCGATTTTATTTAAGATCGCGTCGGTCACTGTTATGTCAAAGGCATCGGATCCTGCGCCACTCCCATAACTTGTAACAAAGATTCGGTCACCAGGTTTTGCTTCATCCAATATAGCCGCAAGACCAAGAGGAACGGCGCCACTGTAGGTGTTTCCAAGAGTTGGGGCCAGAAGTCCGGTGTTGATCTGTTCCTGCGTGAAGCCCAGCATTTTTGAGACTTTTTGCGGGAACTTCGCATTCGGTTGGTGGAAAAGAGCATACGTATAATCGGACGGTTTTGTACCGCGAAGCTCCATCATCAAATTTGCAGCACCCATGATATGTTTGAAGTAGCCCGGATCACCAGAGAATCTTCCTCCGTGTCTGGGATAATCCTCACCTTCACGACGCCAGAAGTCTGGAGTATCCGAGGAGTACGAGCAGGTCTCATGGATTTCTGCTATCGGATCATCATTGCCGATAACAAATGCCGCTCCTCCTGCGGCCGCCGTATATTCTAGTGCATCGCCGGGAGCTCCCTGAGCGGTGTCCGCTCCGATCGCAACGGCGTACTTCATCATTCCTGATGATACCAGACCCATAGAGGTCTGGATCGCGGCAGTTCCCGCCTTACAAGCGAACTCATAATCGGCCGCCGTCATAATCGGGGTCGCGCCGATTGCCTCTCCTACCGTTACTGCGGTGGGTTTGACAGCATACGGGTGCGACTCTGATCCTACGTAGACCGCCTTGATATCGGCGGGATCTATCGGACGCCGGCGAAGAGCCGAGCGTGCAGCCTCAACGGAAAATGTGGCTGTATTCTCATCGTAATCGGGGACTGCTTTTTCGAAAACGCCAAGACCGCCGGTGATCTCCGAGGCATTTGCTCCCCAGACACGGGCGATCTCTTCGGTTTTTATTCTGAAACGGGGAATATATGCCCCATAGGTGATTATGCCTACCATTGTGTTTTCCTCAAACGTGTAATGAGATCTTGAACTCCGAGGGGAGTACAAAGAACGGTAATGTGATCTTTTTCTGCAAGCTTTTTGACGAGTGGGCTGACATGTTCCTCATCTATCCCCTGAAGGATCACATACGGGGGTTTGAAAGGTGTCACGCGGATCGCGATCATGGGAGATTTTCCGGTTGAAATATCCGTGAAAATCAAAGCGCGTTCCGTGCTCCAACCGTAAATGCGATTGAATTCGTTGGGTGAAAGATTCAAAATGGCATTGGTACTGTTGATAACAGTATAGCCGAAAATCTGGGAATCAAGCTCCCCGCAGATGAGTGAACAATCGATCTGTTCGGATAAGTCTCTGATTGGGATAGATGAAGCAAAGTCATGGATATCATAAATGACCTCATCATCATAATCCGAGAACAAAAGTTTGCCATACTTTTTGATGTATGTCCCACCATTTTCTTCGTCAACATTCAGAAGCGAGTCTACGATTTTTCCAACGACACCAGTTCCCGGACTTTTTCTCCTGCCGCTCTCATAATCACTGATAACGGATGGAGAAACTCCAAGATGATCTGCGAGTACACCTGGAGCTATCTGAAAACTTGTACGCCACTTTTTCAGAGCTTTTCCGGGAGAATCGGAGAGGGTTATCTCCCCTGCCATCTTCTCGGCAAGCTGATGGCGAAGTACTGGCTTCATACTTATGTGTATTTCGTTACTCACATAAGAAGCTGGTTGTCGAATTCGTCAATAGGCGAACTGCGTAGATGCTAACCCATAAATAGTAATCACTCCAACATTGCGTTATGCATATAATAGACGCCGAGGATACGGCCAGTTTACGGCGAATAGCTCTGCTTGGAGGATGCAAAGGACCTGTACGTATTTCTACACAAACCCTGGGAGACCAGCTAGGAATAAGCCAGCAGACAGCATCACGCAGACTTCAGTCACTCGAAAAGGCGCAGATGGTTTCACGGACTGCTGATTCGACCGGTCAGTTCGTTCTCGTAACTCGATCGGGAGAGGAGCATCTCCGGCGGGAATTTTCCGAATACTGCAAAATATTCGATGTAAAAGATGAGCAGTATCTCCTCACAGGAACCGTCATTTCTGGAGTCGGGGAAGGAAGATACTACATGTCAATCCCACATTATCAAGAACAGTTCGAAAAACTTTGCGGGTTCGCCCCATACCCGGGTACGCTTAATATAAAATTAAATCCGCAGAGTGTTCTTGTCAGAAAAAGAATGGATTCACTTGAATGGACGATAGTGCCGGGATTCAAAGATGAACACCGGATGTTTGGTGAGGCGCGTTGTATCAAATGTACTATATCCAATATCCCGTGCGCAATAGTCGTGCCCGGTCGGACACACCACCCAGAAGAGGTGATCGAGGTGATTTCCGGGAAAAAGCTTCGTGATGAGCTTGGACTTAATGAAAATAGTGAAGTCGCTATAGTCATCGAATAAACAATTGACATATTATACCATATTTTTACAGGCATTTTCAGAACTGAAGAGCTGACTCTATATCTAAATTATTAGGAATCAAAGAGAAAAATATTTTCAACCGTTGTTTGAAATATCTGGATATTCTAAATGCACGTTGAAGCGACGGAGCATACTTTTTTTCTAGCGCAAAAATCGTCTGTCGGGTGACTCCAAGCTCCATTGTCAAAGTCTCTAGAATTTGTTGGTGTGTATATGGTTCCATCTTAGGAAAATCAGTGTTGTCTGTGTCCTGAAAAACCATTAAATCAGACACTTCAGTGGCTGGCATTTAATTCATGTACCCATATATTCATTCTGAACGTGGATATCCCTCATGAACCTTAATCATCGTTCAACACCCATTATAAAGATAAGAATGCCGCAAATCACCCCCGGAAACATTGCCGACCAGCCTCGATTCATCCCAATAACAACAGAAGAATTGAAAGATACAAAGGGAACTAGTCCAGATATTATTCTTGTATCAGCGGATGCCTATGTTGACCATCCGTCCTTCGCCGCGGCTCTCCTTGGACGGACACTGATAAACGCAGGATTTACAGTTGCAATAATCAGCCAACCGGACTGGAAGGACCGAGAGGGAACTGATTTCAAAAAATTTGGAAAACCAAACCTCTTCTTCGCCATACTACCCGGAGCCGTAGATCCGATGGTGAGTGCATATACTCCAGCACTCAGGCGCCGGCATGACGATGCATACTCTCCAGGGGGAAGACCCACCCGCCCTGAGAAAACGACCATCGTTTACACGAACATGCTTCATCGTCTGTTCAAAGACACTCCCATAATCATCGGAGGGATAGAGGCAAGTCTTAGACGCCTTGCACATTACGATTACTGGAGCAATTCAATCAAGCAGGGAATTCTTGCGGATGCTCCGGCCTCGCTTCTCGTATATGGGATGGGAGAGCTCCAACTGATCGAAATCGCAGAACGCCTGAAAGATGGTGAACATATCAAAGATCTTAATGATATCAGGGGAACTTGCTGGACGATGAGTATAGCAGCGTTTCGAGAAAATTCACCTACTGGGACTATACTTCCCGCATACCCAGATATTGTCGATAAGGAGACGTATGCTGAGGCGTTTAAGATCCAGCACTTATCAAAAGATACGCTGATCCAACCTCACCCAAAAACAGTTATTGTTCAAAACCCCCCGGCACGCCCTCTGACAACGAAGGAGCTCGACATCATCTACGAACTCCCATACACAAGAAAACAGCACCCTGCATACAAAGAACCTATCCCGGCACTCACCTCGATTCAATTTTCCATCACCACTCATAGAGGGTGTTTTGGTGCCTGCTCGTTTTGTGCGATCACCCATCATCAGGGAAAGGAAATCGTGTCGCGAAGTGAGGGATCCATCCTTAGAGAGGCTGAGCGAATCGCAAAAATGCCGGAGTTCAAAGGAACCATCTCAGATCTAGGAGGACCTTCTGCAAACATGTACGCATCGAGCTGTGCAAAATGGGAAAAAAACGGGGCTTGCACCGACAAAAACTGCACGACATGCCCTTCGTTAAAATTGGGTACAACTGAGCAGATATCCTTACTCAGAAACGTATCGGCGATCAGAAAAGTCAAGCATGTTTTCATCAGTTCAGGAATCAGATACGATCTCGTCCCTAATACGGAAGAGGGAGATAGATATCTGAAAGAACTGACCGAACGCCACATCTCCGGTCACCTAAAGGTCGCACCAGAACATATCAGCGACCGGGTGACGCAGCTGATGAACAAACCAGGTAAAGCGGTTTTTGATGCATTCTGTAGCAGATTCGACGCCCTTCAAAAAGATAAACCAAAACGTCAGTATCTCGTGCCCTATCTCATGTCATCCCACCCGGGATGCAGAATAGACGATATGGTCACCCTTGCTCTCTATCTCAGGGAGAAGAACATGTACACCGAACAGGTCCAGGACTTCACTCCAGTCCCGATGACCCTTTCTACGACGATGTATTATACAGGGCTCGATCCTCTTACCGGTAAAAAAGTCCATGTGCCTCTCGGCGGAGAGAAACTGATCCAGAGAGCACTTCTTCAGTGGAAGGATCCGAAACAGTATGATCTTGTCGTTTCTGGACTTTTAAAGGCAGGAAGACGTGATCTTATCGGAGATCTTGTTCCAAACAAAGGCCTACCGCCCGTGAAAAAAATCAGTGATTCTAAAAAAAGAAGAGTTTAAGCCTGTGGGTCTTGCTCACAAGCCACAGACTTGGTCTTTTCTCCCCTAAAGAAGAACCCTTTGTAAATCAGCGGAACAATCACCGTTGTCACAAGAGATATCACCACGATTGCGATGAACAATTCGTTTCCTAACTGAAGAAGAAGCTCTGCCTCTGCAGGGTTCACAGCCGAAGCCGCCATCTCTTGGAAACGATTCAGAGCAATAAGGCCAACGATCATGGCAACTTCCCCGCGCGGAGTCATGCCAAACCCAATGAGCGCCGAGTCCCGCCAACTCATACCCATCAATTTTGACGGGAGGCCGCAGCCTATGACCTTGGTGATAACGGCAACTACCGTCAATATCGCGATGAATAGTATCATATCCTGAGTAAGATATCGTAAATCTGCGATGATACCAAGCGACACAAAGAAGATCGCCGCGAAGATGATATACAGATAT
>DALTVZ010000155.1 GCA_029987315.1 Methanocorpusculum sp. | reverse complement strand
TGGAATCCTTAGCCTTCACCCATATAGGCAATATTGTCAGCCCTCTCCTTCCAGCCGGTTCCCTTGCGACATCGGGACTTGCCCAGGCTCCTTTTCGTCTCTATGAAAAAGGGAATATGCTTGTTGTCCTCTCAGACGTGCCGATATCGGATGAAGGGTCCTGTGTGATACCCGCCAAACTGCTTGAGTGGCTTTGCGCCCGTACAGTTGTTACCGAGATCATTCTCGTCGGCGGCGTGGTCACGGGAGGCGACGGTGAACGCGTGTTTGGTGTTGCAACAACGACGGACGGTGTTGAAAAAATCAAATCACACTGTCTGATCCTTCCTGCTCTCAATATCACCGGGATCACCGGGGCATTTCTGACCGAAGCATGCATGCGGCATATTCCGGCAACCGGATTTTTAGTGGAAACAAACTATGATGTTGATTCGCGTGCCTCGGCTGCCGGACTTGAGGTAATCAAATCCCTCTACGGGTTCGAGATCGATACATCTCCCCTCATTGCCCAGGCTGATACAATCGAGCCGATGCTCAGAAAACTTGCGGATGATGTGAAAAAGAGTAATGTCCAGCCGACATCATTTGGTCCGGACATGATGTACGGGTAAACCAGTTTTTAGACCGGAGAGATTTTTTCTGCCCTCTTTCCTCGTATATATGCCAAAAAGAATTGAATCCCTGCAATAAGTAGAGAGAAACCAATTCCAGTATAGAAAAATGCAATAAAGATATCCGGGCATAATCCCGAGACGCGAAGTCCGACACCAAATGTTATCATAAACCCCATAATAAGGTATGCCTGCTTATTGAAAAACCGATAAACATGCTGTCTTTCTTCCTTATATCCCTGTATCCTCGCGGTATGTTTTTTTACCATTTTTCGAAACACCAGGTTATGGAATACAAGAAAAACCAAAACGGCGAGTCCTGCCATCCATAATGTCCACACTCCTTGCGCTGCCTCCCATCCGATCCGCATGATATTGAATCCTACAAAAAACCAGATGACTCCTGCTATCAAAATAAGAGTTGCTTTCTTTACTTTCAATGCTGTAATCATCTGTTATCTTTTCCTACTCATCTCTATTGTATGTATGCACGCATTAACATTTCCCATCTCCACAACAGAAACAGGAGAATTTATCCCATAGAACCACGAATATACTAAGGCGTTACAAACGTGGGCTTGTGGCTTAGCCAGGATATAGCGTCGGGCTTCTAACCCGAATGTCGGGGGTTCGAATCCCTCCAGGCCCGTATAACGCTTTTTTTGGAGATTTTGACCAACATCTTTATATCATTATAAATCTATTTATTTTTGTAAGACAGTTTACGGAGGTGAACTGCCAAAAAACGTGAAAAAGCTGTAAGGGTCGTGAAAATCTTCATAGAATATATGAAGTGATGAATCGTTGTTTGAATAATTCTGTTTTGATTTCTCTGTAATTCTTTATCACGTTGGTCTGCATACATTATTGCAACCATGTCTTCAAAGGATATTTCCCCGGATCATTTTTTATCGATCAATGATTCCCTTGATGCCGCAGAGAAGTATCTTCATATGGGGAATATCGATGCAGCTCTCTCATCTATCGAGGCGGCAGTTTCCCAGATGTTTGGGGTCGGGTCAGATATATTATCCAATATACCCGAAGCAGACATTATATCTCTTGACAGCCGTCTCGCCTTGGTCCTGCGCAGGTTTGCTGAAAATTTCGGGGTCCTCCCAGAAAATTTTGAGCCGATCCTTTCAATTACCGGCGTTCCTGTATCACTGAATGATGTTTTTGCTGAAGGTTCTGAGGTACCACTCTCTGCTGAAGAGATCGTTAAGGTCCTGAAGGTCCTCTATACTCCTCAGGAAGAAATATCCGAGGATCCGGAGAATGATATTTCGGTCCTGAAAACACTTACTGACATCCTGAATGGTCAAAAAAAAGTATCTGATATGATTTTTTCAGATGACGGGGCGTATGATATGCTCGCAATGACGGCGGCCCCCTATCTTATCACCGGCGCTGCATATCTTCACGGGGATGAGGGGCAGAGTGGAGAGAAGATACAAGAGATGCTGGAAGGTCCGGTCAAACGCCTTGTGAGGTTGTTGTTCTCTCTTATGACCTCTGCATTCATCTCGGGCCTTCTTCTTCTTCTCTTCCGGCGCATCCTTGCTGCCCGAAATATGCGGCCTGGTATTGTTAAGAATGTGGGATTTGCCGCTTCGGTCCTTTTTCTCACCGTGGTCAATATCCCGATACTGCTTGAAGGTTTACGCGCAGCTGCTCATGAGTTAGAAGAACTGCGGTCCCTGAT
This sequence comes from Methanocorpusculum sp., assembly GCA_029987315.1. Classification (GTDB taxonomy): domain Archaea; phylum Halobacteriota; class Methanomicrobia; order Methanomicrobiales; family Methanocorpusculaceae; genus Methanocorpusculum. Next base: position 396 of record DALTVZ010000155.1, on the reverse strand, counting down.
CACAACTTCGTAACAATCGTCACGATATCGCTGTCTTCGACAACGTGCTTTAGACCTACCTTGGCTGCATCATGCTTGACCGAGGTACCCCAGATCTTTGCATATCTGAACTGGTCTACGAAATCACGGTGAAGTCTATGGCAGATGTCCTCGATAGTACTACCAGTACGCATGATCATCGGCTCTTCCATATCTGCATCTTCGCCGTACGGCTTCAAATAGATCCTGACGAATCCAAGATGATCATACATCGCGTCCTGTAACTCTGGGATATGGTAGCCGCTATGAGCGGAGATCATGATCGGGTCGACACCGTACTTCTCCCGCATGTGTTCCTCCATCTCTTTTCGCTGTAAATCGTTGACCAAGTCCACTTTGTTGATAGCAATAAATGCC
>DALTVZ010000026.1 GCA_029987315.1 Methanocorpusculum sp. | reverse complement strand
GGGAACATAGGCAAAGAAAATATCGATTACCAGAAGACATTTGCGGCAGAAGGTCTGGACATGCCCTGGTATCAGACGATCGGGAATCACGATGAGTTCTATACGGGAGTGTTCACGGTGGATGAGAATGCATGCAGGATCCTTCGCGGCGATACCGTCGCAAATATGCGGCTCGATCTTCTCACAACCGGAGATCCGTCGCTCACTGGATATTATATGGGTATTTTCAATGGTTCAGATCCGAATGGTGCGATAATCGGTATGGGCAACGCTTCACTGCTGACCTCAGCTCCAAAGGTCATAGCGGATGAAGATCGCCGCCTGCTTGGCGAGAACGGGGTTCGTGTCGGATTTATGGAGGAGTTTTTGCACTCGAGTTCCCGTCCTTACGGACATGGATATACGGAACAGATGATCGCGGCAGACTTTGCATGCTATTCCTTCGATCCGGTCGAGGGTGTGCGAGTCATCATGCTGGATGACACGACCGAGAATGGTTCTACGCTCGGAGATATCTGGGCACACGGTGGAGGATCGCTCAATGAACAGCGGTTCGATTGGCTGAAGGCAGAGCTGCAGAAAGGACAGGATGAAGGGGTGCTGATGATCATCGCAGCTCATATCCCGATCGTTACGATGGAGGTGGGCTCGCCTTCAGGCTGGAGTCTCAACTCGGAGATCTCCGAAGGGGAGCTGGTCACAGAGCTGCAGAAATATCCAAATCTGTTGATGTGGATCGCCGGACATAATCACAGGAATACGATCGCGGCCGTACCCTCGCCGGACCAAGAACATCCGGAGTACGGGTTCTGGGTGGTTGAGACTGCATCGCTGAGAGATTATCCGCAGGAGTTTAGAACATTCGAGATTATTCGCTATTCTGATGATCTTGTCGGGATCAAGACCGTGTGCGTGGATGTGGATGTGGAAGGAGACACGCTTGCCGAAAAATCACGGTCCTATTCTATCGCGGCGGGACAGATGGTCGGAAGAATAAATGTGCCGGTGGAAAACGCCGAACTGCTTGTCCGGGTGAAGTGAGCGGGACGTTTTCAGCTGGGAACTATCCGGCTGGACCAACTCATACTTTTTTTATTTTGTTGGGTGTAAAGCCAAATATCTTCTACGGCTTCTAGTGAATCCACTCAAACCTAAACTGGCAACAGATTCATATAATCACGGAAGTTTTCATATAAACGTGCTCCTTATTACCGAAAAATGGAGATAGCTCCCCCTCTCCAATGCCGCATAAACAATCTATAAGAACCAAAACGACAACCTGTTATACATGACATCAGCAGAAAACATGGAAAAACGCCTCGAAGAACTCGAGCGTGATCACGCCGACATGATCGCAAGGATCCGTGACCTCGAACTGCAGGTCGCCCAGCTCACTCAGAGAAATCTACACAGCAGCTGCTCAACCTGCTCCCTGCAGTAAAAAGCCGGGACCGTATTATTTTTTGATCGAGGAGACCTCGGCTTTGTGCTGAAAAGGGGCGCCCCCTCAGTCATGTGCCCTGTAAACGTCACTAAATCATACAGGGGTTTGGGTCTGCTGACGATAGTATAGGTACGTTTTTTACTCATCGACGTACATATTAGTCCTACATATGATGGAGAACTAATGGTCGCCGAAGCAGAGCTGATTCTGGCAATTGTGATCGTGCTTACATGCGCCATTGGAGTGTTATTTATCGGGAAAAGGCTTCGTATCCCATTTATTATTGG
>DALTVZ010000154.1 GCA_029987315.1 Methanocorpusculum sp. | reverse complement strand
TATTGTTGCTGTTGTAACGCAATGGATGGATACAAAGTATCCTCCTCCAAAACAGGCCCGCGTTGTTGTACAGCCGGTTTCGGATAAAAATGCCGGGAGAGTAAAATGGGTGCTCACCGAGATCCTTACAGGAATAATACTTCTCTTTACATGGCTGATCGTCGTGTATGTGCCTTCTGCAAAGAGCGGATTTACGTCAGTTGCCTATATCTGCGGTCTATGTTTCGGTCTTCTGATACTGCTTGCTTTCATGAAAAGTACCGCGATCTACGGATATCTTTCGAACGTACGCAAAAAATAGCGGGATGAACTTTCGTCAGCAGGGAATACTCCCGGCATTGGATTCCAGGCTCAATGTATTAATAACAAATCAATGACGAATTGGTAATTATGGTATTACAGTAGATTCTACAATATAATAAATAGATTTAATAGATATTGCTCCTTAGGGTTAGATTAGAAAGATACCTATGAACACTAAAAAAAGTATAATCATTATCGTCCTGTGTATAGCAGGGCTGATATGTGCCTCTGCAATTTGGTTTTCAGTATTTGGTCTCCCGTTTACTGATACAAAACCGCAAATCCAGCACCCGATAAATATCGACATAACATTTCCGACAGAAGGGGGGACAGTAAACTATGATGTTGTTCCGGCAGGCCATGGGGTTTTTGGAACAATCCTTTCGGATTATGAAATAGAATCAGCATATGTCAAGAGTTTTGGTTACGGTGAACCGGAATTAACAAAAATAACATCATATACAGGTATGCTTTGTGGAGTTCCGACAACACCTGGAAAAACAAACATTACAGTTGTTGTTACTGATGTTAAAGGAAACACAGCAGAAAAGACGATTAACTTTACTGTAATAACAGGTCCGCCTGCTCCTCCAAAATAAAAATAGCAAAGCTGTTTGGATATTATTTCCATTGAGATCAAACTTTTTTAATATAGGAGTTACGTGGTGTTGTGATCTCAATCAAGCAAAACTGATATCCTTATATGATGTACTTCGATCTCGTGTATGGTATTTATGTGGACACAAGAGAAAAAACCAACCGCGAATCGGCGCGAATCCCGCCCTTCGGGCGAAGCGAATTGGATTTGCTTCTCCTCACTCTCGCAATCCAGCTTCGCTGTCTTGCTCGTCCCTTCATCGGGACCGTTCGGGCAAATCCTATCGGCGCCCCAGCGCCTCCAGTGAGGGAGATGTTCATTGATCATTACATATGAGATAATTGTTCTTTTCTGGCAATCGCAAAATGAGACGGAGAGAGGAATAGCAAATCCGATTCACTTCGCCCGAAGGGCGGATTCGCGCCGATTCGCGGTTATTTTTACTTCATGTTTTCACACCCAACATACTCCTTCCCGAATTAGATTCACACCAGCACCGCGTAACTCCTATTAATAAAAACCAAATTACAAAAATTAGACTCTAAAAATTAGGTAGTGTGCCGAGTTTTCTGTAAATTCTCCCGAACCCTAATTCCTTACTCACTTATTCACTCTACATCTTCAGATATCTATTTCCAGTCATCCACTCTTCGTTTATATCCTGATTTACCGATGTGGGTCACACCTCTCTATTTCATCCTGATCCTTGCCCCTCTCTTCTCCCTTGTTGTTCCGAAGCTCTGCGAAGCACGAAAACCGCAGATGATCCTGTCGGGAGTCTCGAAAGGGTTTGCCGTATTCGGCATCTTTTATCTGATCTATTCTACGTTTAGCGGCATTTCAGGAGATGCATACGATGTTGTTGTCCCCGGAATGCCTCCCGCTTATCCCTGGTATTTATCATTCGAATTGATGCTGAGCCTTAGCATTGTCTGGGTCGTCTTCGGTCTCGTGGTTGGAGCCTGTATGATTTGGCTGTGTCGAAAATCGGAAGATGAAGTTGACGTAATTGAATCGGGGTAGACCGGATCATAAAAAAAATGAAGTATGAAAAAGATGAATCGGAAAAATTACTGTGATAATCGTCAACCCTGTTTCCTAATTTCTTAGGCGCATATATCTTCTTCCTCTTCCAGGAACATCAGCACGACCTCTTTTGGAAACATCGTTCTCGCGACGATCTCCTCAACGGTCATGCCCGCTGCATGGAATCTGCGGCAGATGGTCATCATGCTCTCGCCTACCTCGATGATGTGCATATCTGGATCATAGAATCTGACGACTCTCTGACCCCAGGAATGCTCGATAACCTGATGGACATACTTAACATCATATGTCTTGAGCCGTTCGATGAATGCATCAAACTCCTCCTCCTCAAAGTAGAGCTCGACATCGTTTCCCTGATACCGGATCTCGGATTCAGGTCTATTGATCAAACCTGTCCAGGAACTCTTTGACTGAATGGCAAGCGATTCGCCAAACGTGACATTCTCTCCAAAATCCATGGTCATCTCCTGACCAAGAATTTCTGTGTAAAACTTCTTTGATGCTTCGATGTCATCAACTACGATCAATGGGCATATAAACTTCATAATTTTGTCTCCTTTCCCCTCCACCAGAGGTACCATGTCTCATTTTTCAAGAACAGGATGCACCCGTCCAAAAATCCAGTCCAGTCATCCGCGAAATCATATCCAGTCAGCGTTGAAACGAATGCGGCGTGAAACACATCATGGGTCACGCAGACCGAGATACCGTTTTGAAATGCTGTGTTTTTCAGAAACTTCAGCAGCCTTTCTGTTCCCTCTGCGATTGGATAATGTCCGGGCAGTATGCCGGTACGGATATACTCGAGGGTGACCGTTTTCGTCGGATTTTTCACATAGAAGCTGCGGGTCAGCTCGTCATCAAAGATGTATGCTCCCGGATCACCCAGAGAACCATCTGGACAGACCTTGCCCGTCACTCCCGCTCCTGCAAGGATCAGTTCGGCGGTATGCATACACCGGTACATCGGGCTTGCGTATGCTCGAACAGGTCTGCCTCCAAGTTTTTCACCAAAGGTTTCTGCGGCACGTTCTCCCCGAGTCGTGAGTTTTTTCTGCGAACCCGGCTCCCCTTTTATGAACGGCTCCCGTTCGGCATGCCTCACGAGAACGACTGCTGAATCCCATTCGGTCATCTTTAAAATGGTGGGGATCGGGCTTTCTGTTCCGATGAATCTCACCATTCCTGAAACAGGATACTCTTCATCAGGGGGATCGGCACGCCGGATCTCCTGTCCGGTTTTATCGATGACCAACCAACCGTCCTCGTCCCTGACGAGTGCCTCGCCGTTTTTAAAACCCCGGGCATCGAAGTACCAGTCACCATACACCATCTCTCCCCCGGTGGTTATGTGAGTGGCTCCATAATTTTTCCGGTAGATGACCGCAGTTTCTTCAGAGAACTCCTCGGCAAAGAGATAGTTGTTGTGTCCGATCCGCTTTCCCTGTTCGTTGATGTGGTAATATTCCCCTTCGGTCGTTTTCACCACAGCACAGTCTTCTGTATAATCTCCGACCCAGAGGTACCGCTCTTCATAGATCGCATTCCCGGAAAAATCGATATGATAAGCTCCTGACTCATCGACCACGGCTGCTAGTCCCGGGAATCTGAACGGCCCAACGGTTTTGAACCGCTGTTCATAGATGGGGGTTCCGTTGAATTCGTGATATGTCCCACTTGGACTTGGGATCGGAAGGTCCATAAAAATTAGCGAATGGCAGTCAGACCCACTGCCTTGTTGGTCATCGCGATCGATTCTCTCGCGGTTTTCACATTTCCCGCCATTGCCCGGATACAATCCACCGTTTCCACAACGACATCTGCCTCCTGATGGATCGCCTGGAACAAATAGAGGTCGGTGCCTTCATCAAGGACCGAGAGTGATTCTGCAAAAATACCGTTCTCCCAAAGGTCCCCTCGTGGGCGAAGCAGGTCGGTGGTGAACTCTTTGAGTTGTGCCGTGCTCGTGATACCGGTGCTCTTCTGGATCAGTCCAAGACGGGAGTGGGCTTTGATCAGCTCGATGACCTGTTCCTTGGTGGCCGGGCTTTTCAACTCCATGTTGATGAAATGCATATGCATCAGGGTCGTTGGCACGATCATCGCTGAGGTTATGATGTTGATGTGAGGAAGAACGCTTTGAACGTCGGGACCGTGATGGGACGGGATGCTGACCGGATTCAAAACAATCGCATCGATTGGTCCGCGTTTGATATCCCCCGGATCTCCACCGCGGCGAATCATGGTCGCCCGAACTTTTTTCACGCCAAAAACCGAATCGATAAGTTTGATGATCCGGCAAAGACCGGTGGTATTACAGGAAACCACCCGTGCATACCGTCTGCCGATCGCCTGATCATAATTACAGGACGAATTGAAGGAAAATCCTGCGATCTCATGCTCCTCTCCTCCTTCCCAGATGGCTTTCTTCTGGTATTTTTCATAAAGGGCTTTGTTTTCTACACCAACTCCTCCCGGAGTTGCGTCGACGATGATATCGGCCTTCTGGATCATCTCATCCACCGAACCGGCGACCTCGATCCCGGCTTTGGTGAATGCGTCTTTTTTACTTATGTCTGCGATGTAGAGAGGGTATCCTCTCTCTTTGGCGACATAGGCCTCTGCCCCTGGTTTTGTTTTGGAAACGCCGATTATTTCCATATCGGGCTGACATGAAACTGCGTCGGCGACACGCTTTCCAATCGTTCCGTACCCATTGACTGCAACCTTGATCATAGTTATAGTATGCTTCTCTCTTATAAATGATAAAAATGTATGCTTCTGGTCTGTGGAGAAAAAAAATAAT
>DALTVZ010000153.1 GCA_029987315.1 Methanocorpusculum sp. | reverse complement strand
GAGAGAGAGAGAGAGAGAGAGAGAGAGAGAGAGCAAAATTAAAACAAAAAAACACATTACTACTATATAAATTAGTAACGCGGTAGGTAGTGAGTGTTTCGGGGGATATCTTTTTTTCCAGGCGCCTAGACCTTTCTTTATATACTCAGATCATTTCAAACAGGCAAATCGGCAGGAAACGGCGTATTTTAATTTTGACCACCAATATTCACCAAATAAAAACAGTCAAAACTGATACGAAAACCATCAAAATGGAATCGAAACACCTATTTGCGAGTGGAGAATGCGGGTTGGACACTGAAAGCGAGGGTAGTAGACCCGAGTCGGAGAGCAAACCGAAGGTTTGTGAACAAGCGAACGACCTCAGCTGAGCAAATCTTTGATTTGCGATCGAGCGATTTTCACCTCACAAACACTGTTTTTATCAGGAAAAAATGGCCTAATATCACACCAAAACACCGCCTACGTCCAATTCACACAATTGTTATGCAAACTATTTTCCTACCTGAACTCTGATAGAAAGTAACTATGGGTAAATTTCTGACCGTCATTTTATGTCTGCTCTGTGTTGCCGGCGGGGTAGCAGTTGGAATGAATTATGATCGTATTGCTCCATATGTATATGATTTTCTCCAGAACCTTGATCCTGGATCTGATGACCCAGCCACCCCAACATTGGTCAAGACTCCCACACCAACCCTAACTAAAACTTCCACACCAACTCCAACCAAAACTCCTACGCCAACACCAACGAAGACCCCCACTCTAACGAAAACTCCTACGCCAACACCAACGAAGACCCCCACTCCAACCAAAACTTCCACACCGACCCCTACGAAAACTCCCACCCCATTGCGTGAAGGGACAAAAGAGATCCTAGGTACCTGGATCGGCTCAAAAACAGTAAATCTGTTCGTTGTCAAAGCTTCAGCTGACTTCCGTGTTGTTTTCAAAGCCGACAACACTGCCCATGTTACTGGAACGCTGGATGCTCCCGGCTATGATAATGTACCATTCGATAAAATCATTACATGGTCATACATCAGCAAAGACAGATATCTTGGAGCATATGGTCCCACGTCCATCGTGTTTGTCATCAAAGGGAATATCATGACCATGACCGTCAATCCATATGACCTTGGACTAACCGATAATAAATTTCTGGACATGCCCATCGATGTCGAGCTCAAAAAAATATAACCTATTGTAAAGGGTCTTTTGACCCTGTCCTGATCTTCTGATATCTATTTTCTAAATATTTTTTTTTCTAAATATTTTTTTTTCATTCAAACAATCCTTTACCAAAAATCCTTTAATCACTGGGCGCTGATAGGTTCTCACCATGCATAACGTACTGACAAGCACATCATCTCTGCTCTGTAGTGCCGATGGTGCAACAGAGGGTATGGATCATGATCGTATTGCTCCATGTGGATCCAACGGTCCTGTCATTTTGCCCCTTGCCTCGACCCCAATAAACATCCCGGCTCCTTTATTTGGTGGGGATAGAGAGATCGTGGGCAAATGGGTCGGCTCAAAGACGATAAAATTATTTCTTATCAAAGCTTCATCTGACTTCTGTGTTGTTTTCAATGCCGACAACACCGCCTGCATCACGGGAACGGTGAACTGCCCAGGTTATCACAATGTGCCGTTCACTCAACCCATCACCTGGTCATGCCTTGGCAACTGCAGATATTTTGGAACACATGAATCGATCTCAATAGCCTTCTGTCTCAAAGGAGATATCATGACCATAAAAGCCAATCCATATGACCTTGGACTTGTCAAAAATAAAATCCTGGATATGCCAATAGAGATAGAGCTCAAGAAAATGTAACCTATTTTTCCGTGGGTTATTTATTCAGTGCAGTCAAACTATTGAACACCGAAACTTTTGAGCACCATTCATGACACACGAACAAAAAAATATCCTATCTGTAAGGGATATGGAACGTGAAGATATCGACAAACTTCTATGTTCCGCTGCCGCATTTGATCGTGGTAATTTCACCGGCCGCGAACTGGAAGGCAAGCTTCTTGCCGTTCTCTTTTTCGAACCAAGCACCCGGACCCGCATGTCCTTTTCCGCCGCGATGATGCGTCTTGGGGGCAAGATCCTTAACCTAGGCTCTGTTGAAGCCACCTCCATCACCAAAGGAGAGACCCTTTCTGACACGATCCGTGTGATCTCCGGATACTGCGACGCGATCGTTCTGCGCCACCCAAAAGAGGGTGCCGCACGACTCGCAAGCGAGGTCGCATCGGTCCCGGTCATCAACGGCGGGGATGGAGCAGGTCAACACCCCTCTCAGACCTTACTTGATCTCTTCACCATCAGCGAATCCATGCCGATCGAAAACATCGACGTGGGTCTTCAGGGCGATCTTCGCTATGGACGCACCGTTCACTCTCTTGCGTTTGCTCTTGCTAAATACAATGACATCCGCATCCATACCATCGCTCCAGAGGGACTCGAGTTTCCAAAGTATATCAAAGAGGATCTCCTTGATGTTGGCGTCGAACTGATCATCCATGACCGTATCGAGGACGCTCTTCCCGAACTCGACGTCTTGTATGTGACCCGTCTCCAGCGGGAACGTTTCCCTGACCCGGTCGCTTTTACCAACTACGCATCCACCTACAGGATCACCCCCGAACTTCTTGAGACTGCCAAACCCGGTATGATCATCCTTCACCCGCTCCCCCGGGTCGACGAGATCCACCCGGCGGTCGACGCCCTTCCTTGTGCGAAATACTTTGAACAGGCGCACAATGGTGTTCCGATCAGAATGGCGATGCTCAACGAGGTGATGAACTGATGGCAAAATCGGTCTCCGACGGGATCGTCATCTCGCCGATCAAAAACGGGACGGTCATAGATCACATCACTCCCGGTGAAGGTCTGACCGTTCTTCGTATCCTGGGTATCCGTGATGGAACGGATGTCACAGTGATCGTCGCCTCCAATGTCCCAAGTTCACGAGGCGGAAGAAAAGATATAGTTAAGATCGAGAACCGGGAGCTTCTCAAGGATGAGGTGGACAAGATCGCTCTGGTCGCCCCTGATGCGACCATCAGTATCATTCGAAGCTTCAAGGTCTCGGTCAAAAAACAGGTCGAGATCCCGATGCAGATCATCGGTGTGATCAAGTGTCCGAACTCAAACTGTATCACCAATACAAAAGAGCCGGTGCAGAGCCGTTTCGTCGTGCACCCTCGCGGGTTCCGCTGTCAATACTGTGATTCGCTCATCTCATCCGAGATGGACATCGGCGATTATATCTGAAAAATACTCATTGTTCCAAAGACGGATCTTCTCTTGAATAAGGGGGAGAGGAGCCGTCGTTTTTATGCCGGTGTCGCAGAAATGTGTGCGGGTCGCCGGGTACCCTTCTTCGACCAAGCTTCCGATAAGATCCTCCATCTTTGGTGGTGAGACCTTCATGTTTCGGGATACGATATGATAATCATAATACGTACATGTTTCAGGTTCTGCTACCAGAAACGTCAGCAGTTTTTCCATCTGTTTTTTTGTCCCAAACTCCATCTCCGGGAGCAGGGCTTGCATCTCGGTGAGGATCTCCTTCTCTTGGAGTGGTCCCATCCAGAGAGGGCCGATCGGGCTTGTTTCTACTCCGCAGTATGGGCAGATGTGCGTTTTAGGTAGGAGACTTCCTTTTTGTTCAGCACGATAGAGACACTTTGGGCACTGCATCACAAACCCTATCTGTGCCATCGTTTCGTCGGCAGAGGAGACACGTCCGAGCACCCGAACATGCGAACGGAAATAATGAGACTTGGCATAACTTAGGATAGGTGCCATGCCGCGATCGTATTTCACCAGCTCCCGTGCCATCGTCCCCATCATCATCCGAAGACCCACCTCGGCATGATACTCGGTGTTTTTTGGCGTCGCAAAATATCTGCGGCATCCTGCCTTGAAGTGTGCTCCGCACAAGGGGGCGGTATCGGTGGCGGTGACAAAAAGATACCGTTTTGCCGCTCGAGACGCCGCATCCAGAAAAGGCACCGGTGTTCCGAATGGATCCAGATCGATCGAGTCGAAGCGCGATGTGCACATCAGCCGGTTCGCATCATCATTTGTGACCGTGATGCTGCCGCCCAGTTTGTCTGCATTGAACTGGATGATCTTGACCGCCCGTTCATCCATATCATTGATCGTGACCGGGATGCCGCATTCATGGGCGATACGCAGACCGCGTACTCCTGTTGCCGCCATAGCATCCAGATAATCCTCAGGCTGAACGTATTTAGTTAGGAGCACCGTCATATCACGGTTGAACTCCATTCTCCTGTTATAAAAGACCGGGGCAGAACCTGGAGGAAAATGTACTGTTTCATCCAGGACCGGAGCGGTAAAAGTGGTACTGCCTTCAGTGATCTCCCTGCATTCCATGATTGACCCCAAAAATGTAAACGGGCATGTAGGGATTCGAACCCTAGATATTCAGCTT
>DALTVZ010000152.1 GCA_029987315.1 Methanocorpusculum sp. | reverse complement strand
TTACCTTGCCAAAGCATTTTTTTTGATATCTCCTAAATTTGTATCTCTGATTAACGTCTGAGTTTCTCAGACACCAGTATTTTCCAGAGTCCTATATGTGTAGGTTCTACGGATATTTAAATTCGTTCAGGCAAGAAGGGCGTCGGCTATTTCTTTTACGCCTTCCCCTTTTCTGAGATTGGTTTTGATGATGAGCATCCCTGGGTTGTAGCGTTTGATGTCAGCGACCATTCTCTCAACATTGCATCCAACCGCCTCTGCTAAATCAATTTTGTTTATGATAGCGATCTGACAGTCTCTAAACATCATCGGATGTTTGTTTACGACGTCATCACCTTCGGTCGTCGAGATGACGACGATACGTTTCTCTGCCCCGAGCTTGAAGTCGGTAGGACAGACCATATTGCCGACGTTTTCAATGAAAACGATATCGACGCCATCAAGATCCATGTGGTCGAGTGCGTGGTGGACAAGGTGGGCATCCAGATGGCATTCTTTGCCGGTGTTTGCGTTGAACGCAATAATGCCGGTTTTGATGATCCGCTGGAAGTCATCGTCGCCGTATACATCTCCTGCGATCGCTGCCGAGACCTTTCCTCGTGATTTGAGTTCAGGGACGACCTTTTCGATGAATGAGGTCTTCCCAGATCCAATCGCTCCAAGAAGATCGAATGCACGAACATTATGGGCTTTGAAATGTTCGGCGTTGTGTTCTGCCAGACGGTTGTTTGCGCCGTATATCTCGGCTTCCATGTGAACATCCACGTGATGCATATCTTACTATTGTGTTTTTCCATGTTTATAGATACGCATAGTTTGTTGAGTATGAGTGAGTCATACGATGTTTATATTTAGTATGTGCCGGGAGGCGCATTTATCTGAATCATGGTTTATCAGATCTCTGTGGCACGAAAGCCATTTTTGCTTCCACATCATATACTACTATATAATGGCAATCCGTTTTCTTTACCCGTGCTACTTCGATGCCGCTCTCACCAGAAATGAAGGCAGGCGCGTAGCTAAGAGTCTGGCTGTTTCCTCTCCTAATATGGCTATGATCTCCCGCGCTGCAAAGGTCGGGGGTATCACTGTTCTTGAGGAGGAACGCGATGCCCATCACCCAGCACAATGGCACAAGGCAGGCGGCCGTATCCGTGTGGAATATGCCAAATCAAAAGAGGATCTTTTGAAGACCGTTGCCAAAAAACTCGGCGGTCAGTGACCATGTACGATTTTCATTGTCATACGACGATGAGTGACGGCGACCTGATCCCAACCGAGCTGATTCGCCGGATGGCGGTTGCCGGATATACGGAGATGGCGATCGCCGATCATGCGGATTTCTCTAATGTGGAATTTCTTATCGAGTCTCAGAAGAAGGTGAAGCGTTCTGCTGAACGCTACGGTATAAAACTGTTCACGGGTGTTGAGATCACGCACGTTCCGCCAGAGGAAATCGCGGATCTTGCCAAGTACGCAAGAGCGCTTGGGGCTGAGGTGGTGATCGTTCACGGTGAGACGGTTACAGAACCGGTGGCTTTCGGCACAAATCTTGCGGCAGTGAGCTGTTCCGATGTGAATATTCTTGCTCACCCGGGATTAGTCTCGAACGAAGAGGCAACTCTTGCAGCAAAGAACGGTGTCTTTCTGGAGATAACGTCAAGAGGCGGGCATAATAAGACAAACGGCCATGTTCTTGCCTCTGCGCGGCGCGCGGGTGCTGGAATAGTTGTCCAATCGGACATCCACGGACCGGCCGATATAATCAACGAAAATATGCGCAGGCTCGTTGCCCGCGGGGCCGGGATGACTGAAGACGAGGCAAAGCACGTCCTCTCTCTCACATCCACCGACCTCCTCTCCATCTAATTCTATTTTAGCATTATGGGGAATGTATTTATATGACTTCGGCCGCATAATACTATGCATAAATACCCTGTGGTTTGTATTCCATGGGTTGCTTGACTGCCTAATCAGCAGTTACCGAGGTTTGATTTGTGAAATTTGCAGGGAATGTAGTATCCCGTCTTGGGAGGCGGTTGCTAATTGTTGAAAGTGATGCAGGTCAGCTCCCTCCTCTTTATACGGAAGTTGCAGATGAACAAAACAGATCTGTTGGTAAAATCGTAGATCTTTATGGGAGTGTTTCGCGACCGTATCTGACTGTTTTATGCAGAGATGATTCGGTTTTGTGTGTAGATGCAGGAGATAAACTGTATGTTATCACCGAAACGAAACCAGTAAAGTCCTACAAAAAACCTTACCGGAAATATTCCGGTGAACAGCGTTCGAATCGCCGTTGATCCGTTATCAAAAGGAATTTAATAATCATGGAAACCGAAATAGAGAAGCTGAAACAGCTAAAAATGGATAGAGAGAAGATGAAACAGCGTCAGGAGACGACTGTTGTTGCTCTAGAGAAGGTGAAACTGGGCGGAAATGATGCAACCGCGACCGTTTGCCCGGAGTGCGGGAGCAAGCAGCTTGTTCATGATTATGAACGTGCAGAACTCGTATGTCAGCAGTGTGGTCTTGTTCTGGACGATGATTTCATCGACCGCGGGCCGGAATGGCGTGCGTTTGATCATGACCAGCGGATGAAGAGGTCGCGTGTCGGTGCACCGATGACCTTTACTATCCACGATAAAGGTCTTTCGACCATGATCGACTGGAGAAACCGTGACAGTTACGGAAGAGCGATCTCGTCCAAGAATCGGGCCCAGTTATACCGTCTGAGAAAATGGCAGCGCCGTATCAGAGTTTCGAACGCGACCGAGCGTAACCTGGCGTTCGCACTTTCTGAGCTTGACCGAATGGCCTCCGCTCTTGGTCTTCCGCGAAATGTTCGTGAGACCGCAGCGGTCGTGTACCGTGATGCCGTCGATAAGAACCTTATCCGTGGAAGAAGTATCGAAGGTGTTGCAGCAGCAGCGCTGTATGCGGCATGCCGTCAGTGCAATGTTCCAAGAACGCTTGACGAGATCGCGGAGGTTTCCCGTGTTTCCAGAAAAGAGATCGGCAGGACGTACCGTTTCATCTCCCGTGAACTTGGGTTGAAACTCCTCCCGACCTCCCCTGGCGATTATGTGCCAAGGTTTTGTTCAGGTCTTGGTTTGAAAGGCGAGGTCCAGTCGCGCGCTATGGAGATCTTAAAGCAGGCAGGCGAGCGTGAACTTACAAGCGGTCGCGGTCCAACAGGCGTTGCGGCAGCAGCTATCTACATCTCCTCGATCCTTTCCGGAGAACGCAGGACCCAGCGCGAAGTTGCTGATGTTGCAGGTGTGACCGAGGTCACGATCCGTAACCGGTACAAGGAACTTGCTGAACAGCTCGATATAGAGATCATCTTATAATCTCTAAATATTTTTTACTGCGGTTCTCCGTGATGAGACCATAGAGTTAATACGTAATTTATCCTATTTAGTAGAGATATCCGGGCTCGTATATCAGGGGTAGATAGCTACGTTCGCAACGTAGATGCCGCGGGTTCAAATCCCGCCGGGTCCATTTGATTTATCATTTTTTCTAAGGACTTTTTTGAGATTGCGTTTCGGTGTCGTTTGCTGCTGTTGTATTTTTTCAGTGAAATATCTCCCATAGCGGCGGCACGAACAAAAAGAATTCATCAGAATCGAAAAAAAAGGTTAGATATTCACGGTCGATGCAAGTGCCCATGATGGGAGATCGAGCGTGATGCCAAATGCCCACAATACTATCGTGAACACGAAGATGGTGAATATCACGATACTTATCAGGTTGAGGAACCAGCCAGCCGTTACCATATCCTTCATCTCCACATATTCTGTACCAAAGGCGATCGCATTTGGCGGGGTAGCTACCGGGAGCATGAATGCGAGGGATGAACAGACTGCTGCGGTCATCATAAGGACCATTGGATTCACCGCAAGAGAGATTGCTGTTACCGCGAGGATCGGCATCATGACCGAGGCAATGGCCGTGTTTGAGGTAAGTTCCGTCATGAACGTTACCAAAACCGCGATCGCAAGGACGATGAGAAGGATCGGGACCCCGTGTAAAACGTCCAGATATCCGACGATCGTCTGTGCGAGACCGCTTTTGATAAATGCCGCAGAAAGGCACATGCCCCCGCCAAAGAGCAGAAGGATTCCCCAGGGGATACGAACGGCCCACTGCCAATTCATGGTGTACTCCTGTTTTCTCCAGCTTATTGGGATGACGAACAACAGAATAGCGCCGAAAATTGCGATCGTCGAATCATCGATCCCCGGAATGAACACATCGAGACCCGGGAGGGTGAACATACCAAAGTCTTTACTTTTGGCAAATATCCAGCAAAATGCCGTCAGAGCAAAAACGAACAGTGTATTTTTCTCACCGCGGGACATCGGACCGAGCTCTTTGATCTCTTTATCCAGTGCCTCTTTTGCATTGACGAGAACATTCGGCATCTTTCTGTAGGCAACTTTTGTGAGCCAGAGCCAGATCACCAAGATCATCAGGATGACGAACGGAACACCAAACTCCATCCAGGTGAAGAAGTCAATCGGTGTACTCTGCGGAAAAATGAGTGCTATCTGTGCTGCGAGAATGCCGTTTGCCGGTGTTCCGATCAGGGTTCCGATACCTCCGATACTGGCCGCGTATGCAACCGCGAGTACAAGACATCCTGCAAACGCTTTATGCTGCGGCTCCATATCCGCAAAAACCTTTGTCGGGAGGACCGTTGCAATAATTGCTATAGCGATCGGGATCATCATCATAGCAGTTGCAGTATTTGACATCCACATCGAAAGAAACGCTGTCGCGATCATAAATCCGAGAATGAGCCCTTTAGGGCTTGTTCCCGTGATATTGATGATCTTTAATGCGATCCTTTTATGGAGCCCCCATCTCTGCATCGACATGGCAATGATAAAACCGCCGAGGAAGAGAAAAATAACCTTGTCCGCATAGGGAACTGCCGCTTCAGCGGGATTTAGAACCCCTAAAAGAGGAAATGCCACTAATGGTATGAGGGCAGTTGCCTCAATTGGGATCGGCTGGGTGATCCAAAAAATAGCCATCATTACGGTCACTGCGGCCGCGAGTCGGGCCTGGACCGGCATAATGGCAGGGTCTATTGGGGCAAGTAGCAGAATCAGGAACGCTACTATCCCCAATATTAACCCATAACCTTTTTTCATAACTTATTTTATAGAACAGAAGAGGATATCAGCGTTACTATTTTTTTACATGTGCTCTCCCCTTTTCTCGATACTATGTTTAATTATCTTATACATCAAATAAGACACCACATTCTACCGTCGGATAATTGGCGGACAGTTAAGGGTCGTATATACAATGGCAGAGGAACAATCCCAGCACGAAATCGAAAAAGATGAAGCGAGAAAGCGATACGAGTTCAAAAAATCACTTGAACGGTTAGAGGAAAAAGAGGGATCGGGAACTGAACTGATCTCTCTTTACATCCCGCCGGATAAGCAGATCTATGATGTGACCGCCCATCTTCGCGATGAATACGGGCAATGTGCGAACATCAAAAGCAAACAGACGCGCTCAAACGTTCAGAGTGCGCTCTCTTCAATTCTTGCACGCCTGAAATACTTCAAAAATTCCCCTGAAAATGGAATGGCGATCTTCTGCGGAGCGATCAATATTGGCGGAGACAAGACCGATTTGGAATCCATCATCGTCAATCCTCCAGAGGTCATTCAAACATACAGTTACCGATGCAGTTCAACCTTTGAACTGGAACCGCTCAAGGCGATGCTTGATGACAAATATGTCTATGGACTGTTAGTCTTAGACCGTCGTGAGGCCTATTGGGGATTCCTTCGCGGCACACATATCGAGCCGATTCACGGAACACACTCCACCGTTCCCGGTAAGCAGAGAAAAGGAGGTCAGTCCAGCGTTCGTTTCGAGCGGCTCAGATTGATCGCTATCCACGATTTTTACAGCAAAGTAGGTGAACGCGCTTCAGCTGCCTTCCTAGCTGAACCCAACTTCTTTGAAAAGTTCAAAGGTGTGCTGATCGGCGGTCCGATGCCGACCAAAGAAGAGTTCGCTGCAGGTGAGTTCCTTCACCATGAGGTCCAAAAACGGATCATCGGTCTCTTTGACTCGTCTTATACGAATGAGTTCGGTCTGCGTGAACTGGTGGACAATGCTCAGGATGCTCTTCGCGGCGTTGGGATTATGGATCAAAAAGCTGAGATGTCCCGATTCTTCAAAGAACTGATCAAAGAGCACGGGGCAGCGGCTTACGGAGAAGACAGTGTCCGTCTCAATCTGGAAGCAGGAGCCGTCGATACCCTTCTCCTCTCTGATAAACTGAGAAAAGCACGCATTACTATCGCGTGTGGGAACTGTGACTATGAAGAGGTCAAGACCCTGCAGATCGAAGCCGGTAAAAAGTTCAAGGATCTGCCTTTTGGTCACTGTCCGAACTGTCAGTCATCACTTTTCCTTGCAAAGGAAGCTGATATCATCGATGAACTTACCGAACTTGCGGATTCGTCCAATACCAGAGTAGAGATCATATCTGAAGATTTCGAGGAGGGAGCAATGCTTTACTCCGCATTTGGCGGTATTGCGGCCGTTCTTCGCTATCCGACCGGGATGTAACATGTATCGTGAATATATTCAAAAAACGATTGCTCTGCTTCGTGAAGTAACAGGCCTTGATGATGTTATGATCACGGACGGGGGAGATCACGCTGACCTTGCGTCCACCGTTTCCTTTGCGCTTGCAAAGACAGAAAGAAAAAACCCTGCGCAGATCGCCATTGAGATCGTCGCCGCTATCTCGGCAAAACCCGAGGCAAAAGATATTCAGGTATCTGCCAAAGGTCCCTACATCAACTTTATCTTCGTCGGAGATTACGTTGCAGAATCCGTTCGAGCGGCAAGAAGAGCAGATTATGGAGCTCTTCCCTCCCGAACCGAGAAGGTCATCATCGAACATACCAGTGCAAATCCAAACGGACCTCTGCACGTGGGGCATATCAGAAATACGGTGATCGGCGACACCCTCGTACGTGCATTCCGAAAAGCAGGCTACCCTGTCGAGGCACAATATTATCTCAATGATATGGGTCGTCAGATCGCGATCGTTGCATGGGGAGTACAAAATCTTCATTACGACCGTCTCCCAGGAGAGAAAGGCGACGAGTTCATCGTCCGTCATTATGTCGAGGCGAATAGGATCGCAAAAGCAAAACCTGAGATCGAACCCGAGTTCGACCGGCTTATGGAAAAGATTGAGGTGGGAGACCCTGAGACCGTGAAACTCTTCCACGACTCTGTTGATATCTGTGCAGACGGGATCAAAGAAACCCTTTCCTCAATGAATGTTTTCCATGACAGATTCGTGCGTGAGACTACGTTTTTGTGGAACGGTTCTATGCAGGATGTCCTCAACAGGATCGAAAAACTCCCGATGATGCATCATGAAGGACAGATGATGTACCTCGATCTCTCCGAGCAGGGATTTGGGAACAGATACGTTCTTCGAAGAAGCAACGGGACCTCGGTCTATGCCGCGCGTGACCTCGCTTTCCATCTCTGGAAAAATTCTCAGTGCGACAGAAGCATCGATGTGCTCGGCGCCGATCACAAGCTTATCGGTGCCCAACTTCAGGCAACGCTGAAGCTCATCGGTGAGCAGCCGCCAGAGATCGTTCACTTCGAGTTCGTCTCTCTTCCCGAAGGTTCTATGACGACTCGCGGCGGCGTTTTCATCACGGCCGATCAGCTCATCTCCGAGACGAAGAAACGTGCTATGGAAGAGGTGACCATTCGCCGTCCCGAACTTGACGAAAACGAACGCAAAAAGATCGCCAATGCCGTCGCGATCGGAGCGGTCAGATATGATATCGTTAAGGTATCTGCCGAGAAGTCTACGGTATTTGACTGGAAGGAAGCTCTTGATTTCGAGCGCCAGAGCGCTCCGTATGTCCTATATGCCCATGCACGTGCCTGCTCTATTTTGGAGAAGGCAAACGCCGAAGGCGGATTTACTGAGTGTTATGACTACTCGGACTCCTACGAACTTGCTCTGGCAAAACACATCGCTCATTTCCCCTATGTTCTCGAGAAGGTCGTAACAGAACTCCGTCCTCATCTTCTCGCCTCCTACGTTCGCGATCTCGCGGATCTTTTCAACTCCTTCTACCGGTTTGCCCCTGTTTTGAAAGCGGAAGGAAACGTTCGGGATGCACGCCTCACCCTTGTTGATGCCTGCAGAAACACTCTTTCTCTGACCCTCGGTGTTCTTGGCATTGAGGCTCTCGAAAGTATGTAACTTCAGATATTTGACCTGATTTTTTCTTTTTTACCTCGATAGAATCTATTATATGCTCATCAGTAACAGTATCAACTATGTTTAAATCAAAAGAAAGTGACGCTGTAATGCTCCTTGAACAGCTTGGTCAGGTCATAAAAGAAGGCGACAATGATGTTAGAGAGGTCAGGATCGCTAAACTTTCCGACGCTGCATCTGCTGCTCACTGTTTCAACGTTCCCCAGAAAAAAGAGGTAGAAGCCCTGATAAAGGTCCGTGACTGGCCAAAACTCAAAAAGTATCTGGAAGAAGTTTAAATTTCTACTGCAAGTTCCAGCACTCTTCTCACTTTTTTATCGGTGATATCTTTCTTTGTGACGAGACGAAGGCTCCCGAGATCTTTTGTTTGATACTCGATGCCGCAGATCGAACAATCCTCCTCGTTTGAAACGCATGCCAGATGACATGCCCCATTTCCAAGAAGCATAAGGGCGGAAATCCCGCTTGCGGGTCCCAAGCGGATCCTGATTTTTTCTTTCATGCATATCTCGGTGAGATGTTCCAGTGATATGTCATCTACACCGCAAATAAGGACCGTCTGGTCAAGTTCTTCTTCGTCGACCAACAGCAGTGCGTTCACCACCTCTCCCGTTTCATAGCCTTCGACGCCGAGGGGAATATGCACGATACAGTTGCTTCGAACTCCGGTCATCTGCACACTAGCTCCCCGAGAGAGAGGAATCCCTGTGTAATGGCCATTGATACGTGCGGCCGCATAGAGGCTGAACTCATCGACACCCCCGTCTGATGCGACTGGAGAACCAAGAACGATAGGTATGGTTTTTTGTTCAGGCCCGCTCCATCCCCAGCTGCCCAGCAGTGTTGAAACGAGGACTCGTAATACCGTCTGAGCCGCCAGAGGATATCCAGGAAGACCGAACACCGGTTTTTTATTGATGATCCCGACCATGGCGGGTTTTCCCGGTTTTATTGATATGCCGTGAAACAACAGTTTGCCCATCTCGGAGATCACCGATGCCGTGAAATCTTTTGTTCCGGCCGAGGAGCCGGCTGAGACGATGATGATGTCGCATTCATCTGCTGCTTTTTCCAAAGCTCCCCGAATGAGTACCTTGTTGTCTGTTACAGGGGGATATCTGACGACGTCAGCGCCAAACTGCCGAAGGTATACCTCTGCCATTAATGTATTACTTTCGACGACCTGGCCGGGAGCAGGCCGCGTGCCAGGGGTGATCAGTTCAGTTCCGGTAGGGATGATCCCAACAAGAATCCGTTTTACCTTGACCGAGGTGAACCCATACGTCGCGATCGCTCCGATATTGAATGGAAGGATCTTCGAACCTGCTGGCAGGATCATCTGATCCTTCTTGATATCCTCTCCGACCGGCCGAACGTTTGTTCCCGGGTTGATGCTTTTTCTGATGATGATCTTGGTTGGCTCGTTTCCTTCAAACCATGCATCCTCAACTTTTACCACCGTGTCAAACTCTTTTGCGATGACATTTCCTGTATTGACCCGCTCAAAATTTGTGAGAGTTACCGGGTCTTGATCGCCGGCCGATGAGGTCTCTTGAGACCGAACTGCAAATCCGTCCATCGCCGCTGTCGGCACCTCCGGGACAGAGTATTTAGCATATAAGGATTCTGCGAGGATGTGCCCGGAGGAATCTTCCAGAGCGAGATGTCTCGATCCGATGAACGGCGGGATTTTTTGGATCATTTCAACTGCTTTCTCGAGAGTGATCTGGTCAAGATAGCGTTTTACCATAAGTATACCTCCACAACTTCTCCGGGTTCATATCCGTCGAGTCCGGCGGGGACCCTGATGTATCCGTCACTTTTGACGAGAGTGTTCAATAGCCCGGATTTTCCAAGAACTGGCTCAATATCGCCGTTTGGGAGAAGTTTGACTCTGATGAGATCGACCCTCCCTTTCTCCGAAGGGAAACTCGTGGAAATGCGGGCTTTTATGCTCTGTGTTTTCCGAACTGCTCCTGTCATTTTCATGAGCAGGGGGCCTACGAAGAGTGTTGCGATCATATAGGTTGAAGCCGGGTGTCCGGGAAGACCTAAAACCGGGACCTCATGAACACTCCCTACGATAGTGGGTTTTCCCGGGGCAACCGAGACGCCGTGGACATGGATCTTTCCGAGATCTTCGATCACTCTAGAGGTAACGTCCCGCTCATCTTTAGAGCTTCCTCCTGACAGGATGACCAGATCACATTCCGCTGCTGCTTTGGCAAGTACCGACCGAAGTACATCCATCTCGTCTCTGATGATCCCGTAAAATACGGGGTCTGCTCCGTTTTCCGTCATGAACGCCCGTAATAGGGAGGTATTTGCATCGCGTATTTGTCCGATCTCGGGCGTCTTTCTCGGAGATATAAGTTCATTTCCTGTCGAGATGATCCCGACCCGCGGGCGTTTTCTGACAAGGATCGGGTCGAGTCCAAACGCTGCAAGAACACCGGCTGTTTGTGCGGTTATGATGTTGCCTGCTGAGAATACCTCCTCACCTTTAGAAAAATCTTCATTGTACTTTAGCACGTCAAGTCCTGGGTTCACCGCGCCTTTGACGAGTAGCGTTGTTCCCGCGAGTTCGACCTGCTCCTGCATTATGACTGAGTCTGCTCCTTTGGGCATCACACCCCCGGTCGGGATATATTTTGCTTCTTTTTCTGAGATACTGCCTGAGTTGTTTTCACCCATTGCTATTTTTCCAGTCATCCGCAAAAGATTTGGGCGCAGTTCAACAGACCCCAGCGTATCTTTGGATCGTACAGCGTATCCGTCTTTTACCGATCGATCAAATCCGGGAATATCTGCTGGGGCGTATACGGGTTCTGCTAAGATCCTTCCTGATGCATCGTCCAGGGCGATATACTCTGCCGGCAGGAGTTTTGCAAGCGAGAGAAGTTTATCTTCTGCTACCTCAACAGAAACGAGTTTGAGAAATCTCACGGACGTTCCTCTGCGTGCATTATCATATATGGATCGGACGTTCTCTTCATTATATATGGAGTGGTTTTTCCAGACTTTTAATGTTAGCGTACGATGTTCATATGAAGCCACATGGCAAAAAATCAGTCTTGTTCCTTTGCAGATGGTGGGTGTGCATTTACTCCCGGACATCAGAATGATTTCTTGGCTGGCCTATCTTTAGGTTAGTTGTGAGACCACACTCAGTACTAAGACACAGATCAATAAAATATCCGAGTATTTTGCGCATATACGCGCATTCAAAAAAATCGGGGGAGTCAATCAAATTAATTTTATTAATATTAATAGTATATATTTATTATTTAATAGATCTCTTGAAACATTGTTTGGGCTTATCATGAATCATCATGTTAATTGGTATGATTTAAATATAGACTGCTCCAATCAGAAAATAGCGCAATGCGGTTAGGTATTTTCCTGATCGGATTGTGAGGTGTTTATTTATGGTCACATTCAACCCGGCGCAGGTCTGCGTCAAAATTGGAACGGCCGGCAAAACGAAAGCTAATCTTCCAGCATTCAATATGTTGGTTCGTGCTTTCCTTGCTGGTGCATATATCGCAATGGGTGCCGCCCTTGCGACCGTTGGATCAACTGGCGTCGCCGCAGTATTCGGCGCAGGTATCAGTCAGTTTGTTACTGGTGCTCTTTTCCCGATCGGTTTAATTATCATCGTTTTGACCGGTGCAGAACTCTTTACCGGCGATGCAATGTTTGCCCCGATGGCAGTCCTTCAGGGTCATATTGGCATTAGCAGACTCGTTTATCTCTGGGTCATCGTCTACGTTGGTAACCTTATTGGATCCATCTTCATGGCATTCCTTGTCAGCTATGGTCCATATACTTCCTGGAGCGCAGCTGGTGTCGCGACAGTGACTGCATTTGGTATCCGTGCCATCGCCATTGGAACTGCAAAAGTTTCTTATACCGGCGCAGTGGGTATTCTTTCCTGTTTCTTGAAAGCAATCCTTTGTAACTGGCTCGTCTGCCTGTCACTCTTCCTTGCCCTCGCAGCTGACGATGTAATCGGTAAGATGCTGGGTGTCTGGTTCCCGATCATGGCTTTCGTTGCCTCAGGATATGAACACTGTGTTGCAAACATGTACTTCATCCCAGCAGCAATCATCACAAACGGATTCACCGGAGCTACAGTTGAAAATCTGAACTGGGTCGGTATGTGGACGAACAACATTATCTGGGCAACACTTGGTAACATTGTCGGTGCTGTCATCTTCATGGCAATCGTCTATTACTACTGCTACA
Organism: Methanocorpusculum sp.; assembly: GCA_029987315.1. GTDB lineage: Archaea > Halobacteriota > Methanomicrobia > Methanomicrobiales > Methanocorpusculaceae > Methanocorpusculum. The sequence goes on along the minus strand of DALTVZ010000152.1, from coordinate 2,497 downwards.
AGTCAGAAATCTGTGCACTTTGTGAAACAAAATAAGATAAGATCGGCGTGATTCTTACGTCTCTTATCAACCCATCTCTTTTTTTCTGCATTACAAGACATGCATATATTTAACCTAAGAAATATCACTATCACTAAAGATCGGTATATATCATGAAAATAAAAGGCGTAAAAATCAGCTTGGCTCCTATGCATTATATTGTCGTCGCATTTTTCCTTGCACTCTTTGTCTGGTCATTTTTTGCAACCAAGGATCCCATGTTCATTTATTGGGGGTTCCCGCTCTCTCTCTTTTTGCTTGTGATCCCTCTCTTTAACAGTTACAGTGTTGGAAGACAGTATGTTAATCTTCTCCCTGAATACGAAGTTGCATCAAAACCCTGTCGGATAAAACAGATCGGCCGTGCAATGGAGGGGAAAGCTGTACGAGTTGAAGGTGTTGTCCAGAGTCTAAAGGGCAGATTCATCAATCGCCCTGGTTATAAGATTTTTGATGGTTCGGGAACGGTGGTTGCTCAGCGTTCGACACCGCTGGATATCGACATTCGCGTTGGCGATAACATTGAGGTCGTTGGTATGGTCGTCAAACGATATGCCTTTGCAGGAGACTACGTTGTTCATGCAATAGGTGTGAAAAAAATCGACACATTGACCCCGCTCGAGATGGATGAGTCTCTCATCTCGTCAGACGCCACGAAGATCAAAAAATATCATTAACTTTCTTTCTCTTTTTCATACTGGTCATATTGTCTTGAACCAACAGTTTTAATTCCCAGACATCAGACAGATTGTTATGTCTCACGAAGTGGTTGTGTATTCGCTACCTAGTTGTACCCACTGTAAAGCACTGAAAACGCATCTTGATAAAAAAAATATTGTATATACCAATATTGATGTGGGGGCTGATCCGAAAGCTGCAGCTCATATGATCGAGATATCCGGTCAGCGGGGCGTTCCTGTCACAGTCATTGATGGTGACAAGATCGTTGTCGGTGACGATCTCAAAAAATTGATGGAGATCCTTGAAGGTCCGTCACCCGTGAAGACGATCCCTAGCGTCTCTACGTATCATGATCTCGTGGTGGTCGGGGCGGGGGCCGGTGGTCTTTCCGCCGCCATGTATGGAGGCCGCAAAGGTATGGATATGATCGTGATAGCTGGAGCGATCGGGGGGATGGTCAATCAGAGTTATGTTATAGAAAACTATCCTGGCGTTCCTGATATTTCCGGTAGTGAATTGATAACTAAAATTTATGATCATACAATAAAATCGGCTGGCATGTTTGTTGAGGATGTGGTGACCGGTATATCCAAAACGAATGATCTATTTTCTATCGAAACACTCAACGGGAACCACTACACTGCAAAGGCTGTTTTAGCGGCCACTGGAAGGTCATCCCGCCTCTCAGGAGCAAAAGGTGAGGGTGAGTATCTCGGAAAAGGTATTGCGATCTGTACGATTTGTGACGGACCGCTATATCGAAATAAAGTCATAGGCATTATTGGCGGCGGAAACACAGCCGTTGATATGGCTCTTGAACTGAGCGATATCGCAGCAAAGATCCACCTCATCGTTCGAAGTCAGCTCAAGGCGGATAAGGTACTGGTTGAGCGGCTCAAAACAAAGAAGAACATCGTTGTGCATAAAGGATATACCGTATCCGAGTTTGGTGGAGGCCAGTTTCTTGAGTATGTGGTTTTGAAAAAATCTCAGGGCATCTCTGCACTTCTAGGAAAAGGCGAAGAAAAGCTCCCTCTCGACGGCGTCTTTCTGGGAATCGGTTTTAATCCAAATACCGCAATATTTGAAGGACTCGTTGCCATGACTCCTGATAAGGAGATCATTGTTGATATCGACTGCAAAACCAATGTTCCTGGATTTTTTGCGGCCGGCGATGCGACCTCCATCAAAGCCAAACAAATCGCGACATCGGTTGGCGAAGGAGTCAAAGCTCTTCTTTCTGCATATGACTATCTCAAAAATTAACTCTTTTTTTTTCAAAAGTGTTGGCTTGTACCAGGTTCTTCATCAAAAAGCCACTGATTGAAGTGATACAAAAAAGATTGGTTGAGAGTTATTCTCAATTATTTGGCCTTACTCGTAGAGCTCGGACTCGTTGATCTTAGTATAAGATACAAGCTCGGACGAAGTAAAGTGAATGCCGATCTCACGTGCTGCACTCTCGGGAGAGTCTGCTGCATGGATGACATTCTTTCCAATCGACAGTGCAAAGTCTCCGCGGATTGTTCCGGGGTTAGCATCTGTCGGGTTTGTTGCACCATTCATTTTTCGAACTGTTGCAACAACATTGTCACCTTCGAGGACAAAACGGAAGACCGGTCCACTCGTGATGTATGCTTTCATACCCGGGTAGAAGGGTTTTGCGAGGTGTTCCTCATAGTGCTTGTCAACAACAGACCCTGCAAGGATGCCGAATTTTGCGGCAACGATCTTGAATCCCTTGTTTTCAAAACGGGATAGGATCTCACCGACGAGG
>DALTVZ010000025.1 GCA_029987315.1 Methanocorpusculum sp. | reverse complement strand
TGACGGCCGCGTTACCGCCCTGCTCGAGAAAGGGGAATACCGTGACGCAACGATAATAATACCTGAAGCTGTCTTTGCTGAACTCGAGGCACAGGCGAACCAGGGCAAAGAAATAGGGTTTTCCGGCCTTGCTGAGCTGCAAAAACTTTGTGTTCTTGCAAAACAGGGAAAGATAACTCTGCAATACGTTGGCGAAAGACCAAGACTAGAGCAGGTCAAATTAGCCGGCGGCGGCGAGATCGATTCCATGATCCGGGCAGTTGCCATCGAATACAAAGCCACGTTTCTAACGAGTGACTACGTCCAGGCAGAAGTTGCCCGAGCAAAAGGACTCGAGGTCATCTATCTGAGATCCGAAACGACTGACAATTTTGCTCCGCTTCAGATCGATGAATTTTTTGATGAAAACACCTTTGCTGTTTATCTGAAGGAGCGTGTTGCTCCATGTGCCCGCAAAGGCACGATCAAAGAATCCCGTCTTGTCCAGATCAGGGAGGCTCCCGCCACAGAGTATGAACTTCGTGCCATCGCTCAAGAATGTCTTGAGCGTGCCAAACGTCATCCAGACGGATTTGTCGAGGTCGAGATGCCCGGCGTCACCGTTTCCCAGATCGGTTCCATGCGGATCACAACGACCCGCCCTCCGTTTTCTGATGGCCTCGAGATCACCGTTGTCCGCCCAACCCGTGAGGTTTCATTTGAGTCCTACAACTATGCAGCTGCATTGAAAGACCGGCTGAAGGATGGTGCAGGCGGCATGCTTATCGTCGGAACTCCTGGTTCTGGAAAATCCACACTTGAGCAGAACATCGCAATATATCTTGGCGGTCAGAACTTCATCGTGAAGACCATCGAGTCACCTCGCGATCTGATGGTTCCTGACAGCATTACTCAGTATGCGGCACTTGACGGCAGTATTGCCGCAACCGGTGAGGTATTGACCCTGCTCCGTCCGGATTACGTCATCTTCGACGAGATGCGGAGAAGCGAAGAGCTGGGCGTTTTTGCCGATCTTCGTCTGTCCGGTATCAAAGTCATTGGCGGCCTCCATGCAAAGTCTGCTCTTGATGCAATGATTCGCCTTGCGAGCCTTATGGATCTCAATCTGATCCCGCAGATCGTAGCCACGATGGTGTTTGTAAAAACTGGTGACATATCAGAGATCTACAACGTCTCTACCGGATTTGGTGTGCCAAAAGCTCTTGAACAGATCGGCGATCCGCAGATCCGCCCTATCGTCAGGCTCACCAACATAATCACTCAGGAAACTGCCGCCGAAGCCTTCAGATATGAAGGAGAGGTCATGGTCACCCCTGCCGCAGGTCTTCCAAAGGTCACCCCGATCGTTGTACCAAAAGCATCTCCGGCTCCTGTTCCTACACCCTCTCCGGCGCCAAAAGCATCAGTTCCTGCTCCAGTCGCGGCTGAACCGATGGCCGCTCAAGAGGAGCGTTCATCTCCCCCGGTCCACACTATGCCGACCTATGAGGTCACCGATGATAACCCGGCATGGCTCGTTCTCGAAAAGGAGATCCAGAATGAGATCCGCAGGTTCACCGAAGGAGACATCGTTGTTCGTATGATCACCGACACGAAAGCGGCAGTTTATATCGAAGATACCGATGTTCCTGCAGCAATTGGCAAAGCCGGCAAAAATATCGCGGCTGTTGTCAGTAAAGTTGGCGTTGGGATCGACGTTCGCCCACTAAGCGACCTTCCAGGACGGGAGGTCCTCTTCAATGACGTTCCGGCTTCCATCACTGGATTTGCCGGATTTAAGATCAAGAGCGAGAAAAAACAGGTCTCGATCATTTGTCCGGATTACGCAGGCAAAATCGTAGACCTTTTCTCAGGAAAAGAGTACTTGTTTACCGCAACAGTTGATGATTACGGTGAGATCCATCTTGCAAGAAACTCGAGTATCGCTATGGAAATGATACGGCGTTACGGTGCTGAAGAGGAGCTGAAGATCCGCCCCGTCGATTAATAAAATAGGTGAAAAACAACAATGGCAAATACGTTGGTAATGGCCGATATTGAACCTGAGATCCGATCTCAGTGGATCCCGGCCTTCGAATCAAACCCTGATGAAGCAAAAGACAAGCTTTACGTAAACGTGGCTTTCCCATATCCAAGCGGTGCAATGCACGTTGGACACGGGAGGACCTATATCATCCCTGATGTGATCGCTAGGTTCTGGAGAATGCGAGGAAAGCAGGTGCTTTTCCCGATGGCATTCCATGTCACCGGTGCTCCTGTTCTTGGGATAGCAAAACGCATCGCAAAAAAAGATGTGAAAACTCTTAAACTCTACGGCGAACTTTACCGTGTTCCAAAGGACATTCTTGCGAACTTTACTGATCCTATCACGATCGTGAACTACTTCGCCGATGAGTATGAGCGGGTCATG
>DALTVZ010000024.1 GCA_029987315.1 Methanocorpusculum sp. | reverse complement strand
CATTGTACTGAGATATGCGAATTCTCGGGAACTGGTCAACGCTGCACCCCCCCTTTTATTACTTATGAGATGTTTTTGTTTTGTGTTTTTTTTTGCTATGAGTGGTAGCCATGTTTTTTTGTTATCTTCTCTGATTTATCCGGGTACCGTGCGGTATCCAGCATACACCAAAGAAGAAAACAAAAAAGTAGATGAGAATTATTTGCGGTGGTAATATAGCTTAAAGTCTACATCGCATAGTTTCGAATTGATTATCGTATACTTTCTATATTCTTTTCCATCATTCAATGTATATTCTCCATCCTCGTCTCTCTCCCAGAACAGGTCATACTTCCGTTGAAGTATATCATCCGTGAGGTCATACCAGAATTCTGTCACGGTCCTATCCGATGCGAAAACATATTTCAAATTAAAGTAGGATCCCGAGTAAAAATACTCCTGGTCTGCATACCATGTACCAACAATATCGTCCTTTTTTGTATTCATCAGGCACATAGTATACAAATATTCAGATATTAATATATTGCTTACTCATTCCTTTTTTGTTATGGTGTGGTAATTAGTATGATATGTATGTAATTATTTGCATTTTTGAACAACAATGATAATATAACTAGTAATATTTTTGTAGTTAAAGCCAGCTTTATGGTCTATCATATCTAATGATATAGTATGAAGAACAAAGCAATCGTGTTCCTCGCTCTGGTAATAATCGGGGCAGTAATATTTGCATCTGGATGTATCAGCCCTGATACAAAAATACCTAATGGAAACTGGACTCTAAGTGGTTTAGGCCCTGAGAATACAGCAACAAATGGGATCATCTCTATTGAAATCACCGACTCAAAGATCTCTGGAAACAGTGGTGTAAACATCTACTTTGGCTCTATCTCTTTCGACTCACAAGGAAAACTTACCATTAGCGACATTGGCTCTACTAAAATGAGTGGCCCTGATCATTTGATGACACAGGAGCAGGAGTACTACAACGCGCTCAATAACGCAACTGGTTACAAGATCGTTGACGGAATGCTTACGTTCACTGACAACTCCGAAAATGTGATTCTCACCTTTAAAGAAACTTCGCCGTTATTCGGCAAGTGGCTCCTTGCCTCCGATACTAATGTCACAATCAACTTCAACGCTGGCGGTTCATTAGGCGGACAGGCTCCGGTCAATGTCTACGGCGGATCATACACGATATCTGGAAACACCCTGTCAGTTGGCGATGATATTATCTCCACGATGATGGCAGGAACTGAAGAGGAGATGCAGGCAGAGTTTGCATTTTATAATGCGCTCAATAAATCCGCTGGTTACTCGATCATTAACTCGAATCTGATCATCACTGATGAAGATGGAAAAGAGTTACTGGTTTTTATCCAGGGATAAAACAAATCCTTTTTTTTTAATCGCCCACTTGTAAAAAAGTAAAGTGCTGAAGATCAATAGAAATGATCTTTAGTCGTTTTGTTTTGATCTGCATGCGTGGCATGCAATGAATTCTCGAATGAGATGTGCTGCGACCATAGCAGTTTGCCCTGCATCATTTGGGAGAACTTCAACATAATCAAATCCGACCGCATTCTTTACAAGAGTTCGGATAACATCGCGGATATCGGCAGGCGTCAGTCCAAACGGTTCGGGGGTGCCAAGACCTGGTGTTAGGCAACAGTCGATCGAGTCTGCATCTATAGAAAGATACAGTGGATCAACTCCAATCAGTTCTGATATTTCTTTCAGAACTGATTGTATTCCTCTGCTTCTGACATCGTCTGCTGTGTAGAGATGATACTTCTCTCTTGCGCGAGCAAACTCTTCTCTTGCACCACTCCGCGCTCCGATGATGATGATATTTTGCGTGACCTCGCTTACACGAGCCGTGACGCAGTCATGATTGTATGTTGATCCCCGATATTCATCCTGCATGTCCAGATGGGCATCGCAGACAACATACCACTTAGGAGCAAGTGCTCGTACAGCACCGATCGTAATGGAGTGTTCCCCGCCGATCATGACTGGAATTTTACCGTCTTTCCTAAGATCTCTGACAACATCTTCCACCTGATCTACCACAAGATCAGGCAAACACTCTGCATACATGTCTCCCATGTCATGAAAAGGGATCTCGGGAAGTTCAATGTCATTATATGGATCGTAGGTCTCGATATTGTATGATGCCTGGCGGATCGCTGCTGGTGCGTCCCGACAACCAGCCTTGAACGAGGTCGTTCCATCAAAAGGAACGCCAAATATTGCATATGATGCGTCTGAATATTCAGTTTCTGCATCAGCAAAAAGTGTGTTAGAAAAAGACTGCATAGATGGGTTATTGTGCAGTCTTAGAGGTCAAGCTTACGCTTGCCCATTGATTCGATGTAGGGAACTTCCTGTGCTGGGTGGAAAGTTTCGAGAATCTTCTCGTCTTCTACAGTGAGTTCAAAATTATTGAAGTCTTTCATATCCATGAATGTGACAACATTTCCTGCGATCGTCAGGATCTGTCCGGATTTTCTCTCAACGATCGGTGCATAGACCGTTGATGAGGTTGGGGAAACAACAGAGCGTTTCGCCCCGTCAAAAAGTCCAACTACGTCTAATCTTGCCTTTGCTGCCCCATGTTTTCCTGGTTTGGAGATGGAGATGCTCTGAATCTTGCATGGCTCGTCCTCAACAACGACGTAACGGCCTTCTTTAAGTTTTCCAACTTCAGTCTGTTCCTTCATAGTATATCTCTCTAAGTATGGGGGGTAATTGCTTATGAGTGTTACGGCATTAATGTCCAGGCAAGAATTCATGAGGATATCCCGCCAATAGAACTATCGATTATGGATCCAGCCGAGTTTCTATCTGTATGTGATAAGGTCGCTCCTATGGTTGAGGAAGCTTTGGCCCCTCTCATAGGTACCGAGTATGGTGCCGAAGAGCTCTGTATGGGTGCGGATAATACCCCGACCGAACGCCTCGATAAAATAGCTGAGGACATTATACTTGCTGTATTTAGATTACGAAAAGTATGCAGAACTCTTCTCTCAGAAGAGGCCGGACTGGTTATGGATATTGGTGGGGAGTCAGGTATTGCCTACCTAGATCCGGTTGACGGCTCCTTCAATGCAAGCGTCGGGATCCCATTTTATGCCCTCTCCATTGGACTCTCAGACGGCGAAAGAATGGTTGCCGGATATGTCCGGAATCTTGCGAATGGTGAAACATTCACAGCGGTCCGAGGTAAGGGTGCGTTTCTCAACGGAAAACCGATACGTGTTTCGAAAAAAACCGAGATGAATACTTCGGCTGTAAGTATCTATGCTCGTGTTCCTGATCTGATATCTCTGCTGGAAAAGGGATTACGTACCCGCAGGGGGAGAAAATTCGGGGCTTCTGCGATCGAACTGTGTTATGTTGCCTGTGGAAGACTCGAAGGGTTCCTCGATCTTCGAAATACCCTTAGGATCACCGACGCGGCTGCTGGAATGCTCATATGCGAGGAGGCAGGGGGAATAGTTACTTTACCTGATGGATCTCCAGTTTGCTTCCCAAATGATGTATGTTCAGGTCGCCCTCTTCTTGCCGCAAACCCTGCTCTCCACAAAAAAATTTCAGATATTGTGAGGTTGAAATGAGAATTTGTATAGTATCTCGGATCGATATTAAAGGGCCTATCGAACTTGCTCAGTCGATTGGGTGGATGCTTCGTGATCTGGGACACGATGTCGTGTATGAACAATCGATTGCAGCTGAACTGGGTTACTCACCTGTTTCGCTTTCAAAGGATTTTTCGGCGGATCTGATAATAATACTCGGCGGAGATGGTAGTGTACTTCGTACCATCAGAATGCTGGAGAAGCAGGTTCCTGTTGTTGGGATCAATCAGGGTCAGGTTGGGTTCCTGACGGACATTGAGCGAGAAAAAGCAGAGGAGATCTTGACCTCCCTCTCTCTGCCGCTCCCGCTTGATCCCAGAATGCGGATATCTATCGAATATAATGGGACCTCTGTTGGATCAGCTTTGAATGAGGCGGTCATTGTTACCTCCCGCCCTGCAAAGATACTAAAGTTCGTGATTTTCGTCAATGGAAAACAGATCGATGAGTTCCGTGCTGATGGGCTGATAGTCGGAACACCTACTGGTTCGACCGCTTATGCGATGAGCGCCGGTGGTCCTATTGTTGACTCGACGATAGAAGCCATGCTTTTGGTCCCTCTTGCACCCTACATGCTGTCTTCACGGCCATATCTTATCAACTCGAAGAGTGAGGTGGAGATCCGATTGATTTCAGTCAAGCCTGCACTTCTTGTGATCGATGGTCAGGATCAGTATGAAATCGGGGAAAATGCTACATTGATCATTCGTAAATCTTTGGAACCTGCCCTCTTTGTTGATGTTGGCAGAGGATTTTTTGATAAGGTGGAGCAGAAACTCCGCCTTCTATAAGTGTTTTTAAATAATCGAATGACCTATTTTACCTCATGACAGATTATGCACAAATTTCAGCGACCCTTAAGGAGGCTCTCCATCTCACCGGTTCCCCAGTCGCCATAAAATTGGTCTCATCACCGGATAAAATCCCGGAAGGTATCCAGGAGATCGAAGAAACTGTTCGCCACTGTCGGATGGTTTCGCTTGCACGGGAAGGAAAGGTCTTCTACGCTACAGACTCCAAGCAGCAGTGCGGTGGGGGGGCATGGGTTCTTGGTCTGCGTGAAATTGGTCCGTCCATGAAGTCAGGAGAACATTACTTAAAATTGGGAAAATACAGCTCGCTTGGCGCAAGCAAAAGAACGGTTTACAACGTTCCCGCTCTCCCCCATGAAACCTACGCCGTCGTTTATGCTCCCTTAGAAAAAGCGAACTTCGTTCCCGACGTTGTAATCATCTTTGCCAAACCGTTCTCAATGTTGAAGCTTGCCCAGTCCACGCTTTTCAGACTTGGTGGAAGGATCTATCCTGAATTTTCTGGTATCCAGTCCATATGTTCGGATGCAACGGCTTATGTTATACTGAACGGAGAGCCGAACTTCTCTCTTGGCTGTGATGGTTCCAGAAAGTTCTCCGGCATTGCGGACGATGAGATGGTCGCAGGTCTGCCGGCCGAGCGGCTGGAGGAACTTGCCGCCGCTCTTCTGCCGGTTACCGCCGCACCAGGATCAAAAAAATAATCTCTTTTTTACCACAGACCTGTAATCCATCCATAAATGCCGTAAACCACGCAGCCAATCGCAACAAGCATCAGGACAATATACATCAGGCTTGGTTTTTTATTTTCATCTGCATCCATACAACCATGTTGTTTTTTAGATGATATAAGGTTCCCGCAGAGTAAACTATTAAGCGACTGAAACAAATTATTAAGATGATGATTCATATTCGACGAGATGTTTGCGGATACTGTGGAGCGTGTGTTTCCGTTTGTCCGAGGGGGGCTCTCGAACTCATTGACGCATATCTGACTGTTGATGAGACCCTCTGTAAAAGCAAATGTAAGATATGTTATATCGTTTGCCCGCTTGGTGCCATTGAGGTGCAGGAAAAATGAAGGAAGCATACGATGTTTTGGTTGTTGGTGGAGGCCCTGGCGGGGCTCTAGCTGCAAAGACTGCCGCTGAACATGGCTTGTCTGTTCTCCTCATCGAAAAACGCCCAGCAATTGGGGTGCCTGTTCGCTGTGCAGAAGGGATCGGCAAGGAAGCCTTGACCGAGTTCATTGATCCTGACCCGAAGTGGGTTTCTGCCGACCTTGACAAAGCTGTTCTCGTTGGACCTGACGGGACGAAGTTCACTATTGGCGAGACTCATTCTGGAGGTAAAGTAGGGTATGTTCTCGACAGAAAAGTATTCGATCGTGAACTGGTTTGGCGGGCAGCCGAGGCGGGAGCCGAGATCCAGGTCCATGCACGTGCCTCCGCCCCGATCATGATCGACGGCAAAGTTTCTGGGGCTGTGATCCACCAGCATGGAAAAACCTACGAGGTCCGAGCAAAAATTGTTATTGCGGCGGATGGCGTTGAGTCGAAGTTTTCCAAATGGGCTGGTATCAACACAACTGTTCCCCTTTCAGAGCTGGAGACATGTGCCCAGTATGTCGTGAATGATATCGATATTGATGAGAGAGCGAATATGTTTTACTTCTCTTATACCGATGCTCCCTGGGGTTACATATGGATTTTCCCGAAGGGTCACCGGTGTGCAAACATTGGCATCGGTATTGCCGGTACGAAATCTGGCGAGGGTCACCGTGCCAAGGATTATCTCGACCGATTCATTGCCCGGGAGTTCCCGAATGGCAAAATCACTGAATTGATCGTTGGCGGTGTTTCTGGGTGTAAGCCATTGGATTGCACAGTCGCTGATAATTTAATAATCGTCGGAGATGCCGCACGTCTTTCTGATCCTATTACGGGAGGGGGAATTTATAATGCCATGTACACCGGAAAACTTGCTGCAGATGTTGCTGCCGCAGCATTGAAAAAAGGTGATACCTCCAAGAAGGCGCTGATGGTATATGATGAGACCTGGCGTGAAGGGAAGCTTGGCCATGCACTTGCGAGAAACTATGCGGTAAAAGAGGCTTTCATCAAAATGGATGATGCAAAGTTCAACTCCATCGTGCATTCGATGAGTGATTTATCTCTCGATGAGATCACGGTAAAATCTCTTGTTATTGCGATATTCAAGGCAAATCCGTGGCTTGCCCGTGAGTTGCCCCGCTTACTTCTTACCCTATAATATTTTTTTTATGTCCAGAAGATCTCTGGCATATCCCTTGGCGGAATAGTTTTGAATGTATATCTTGGATGACCTGCGAGGAGAGCAAACTGTGCTTTGTATCCGTCAGGAATCCCAAGGACCTTTTGCAGCTGGGGGAATGCGCCAAGAAGGATCATGACAAATCCAGCCCAGCAGGTACCAAGTCCGACCGAAGGGGCATAGATGTCTGCATAAGTAAGAGAAATGATACTGTCCACAAGGCCTAAGTTTTCTTTTGGATCTGTTACCGCGATAAGAAGTGCCGGCGCGTTTCTGCAGACAACGTCATTACCTGCATCCAGTTTTTTCAACAGTCCTGCTGCCAGACTATACATACGATTATCCTGCGGGACATGTCTCAGGAGTTCGGCAGAGGCGGCGACGAATTTCTTTACCTTTTCTGGATCGTTTATAACGACCCATTTGACTGGGTGAATATTGCATCCGGACGGTGCATGGGCCGTTATTTTGATAAGTTCTTCGCACTCTTCATTTGTGACCGGGGCATCTTTCCAGTTACGTATCGACCGACGCGTTTTGAGATGGCGTGCAAGAACGATCGGGTCTGCGACTCCTGCCTCTTCTGGTTCAGTTTCCAGGCTCATGGCGCCGGTTGGGCAGACTGATATGCAGTGTCCGCACGATATGCACTCCGGACCGGGGTGGACGACAGGTGAGGCCTCTATATCACGCTGTATGATGTTGTTTGGACAGACGTTCACACACGCTCCGCATGTCGTGCATATCCCATAATTTATTTTGATGCTATCAGCAAGGTTGCTCATAACCTACTATTGTGCGTGTGATAAAAAAAGTGTGTGGTCAGATGTTCTCAGCAGCGGCGATAAAGAGGTCTGTCTTAGAAACTTTCCTGAAAAGTTTCAACATCCACTTCTCCTTCCACGCATAGTTGAAACTACCTCCAGATGCATTTGGGTGGCCGCCTCCGCCAAACTGTTTTGCAATGAGGTGGCTGATTTCTGGGACACTGCGCAGGGAGAACTTTCCATTGTCAAAGACAAGGAGTTCCATATCGGTCCCAAGTTGTTTGCGTGCCTCAGCAGAGGTTTCGCTTGGGTAACCGTAGGCCGGCATAACTGCAATGGTGTATTTTCCCCGGAAGATTTTCGCCGCCTTTATGCTCTTTTTCATGCACTTATTTTTGTCGTGTTCAATCTTTTCGAAGATGCGGGATATCTCATCATCGATGATGATTCCCTGTGTGAGCTTGTCTCTAACGAGTTTGAGGTTCTCATGTTTTGAGGTGACGATGCCGAGTTTTGCTGATCTTGGATCCTGGTGTTTCCACAGATCATAATCACACACCACACTCGCGACCTCGCGTGCACTTTTGTTGTCTTTCGCAATAGCCAAGGCTACGACGCCTGTTGCACACTTTGTTGTATCAACGATAAGTACCTCAACAAACGGCGCGATTTTTTTCTTTTCAGCTTCGGTCCATTTATGATGGTCATACCATTGGATCACCCATCCGGCCGCGTGGGCTTTTCGGATCTGATCTTCGATCACGTTCTGATATCCCAGATCGCT
>DALTVZ010000023.1 GCA_029987315.1 Methanocorpusculum sp. | reverse complement strand
TGTTACTCCGTCTGAACATCGTACTCTGATGTGGTTTGACCCAAGCATCAGCTCTGCCTGTGCAAATTGTTCCCGTATCCGTTTATTCGGTAGCTTGACTCTAACAATGCTTCCGTCATCTGATACAGTTTGATTAGCGTTTTCTATTCGTCCCAAGTAATACCTTCCCCTATTGTACTATATCATAGGGTCTGAAACTTGATAAACACTCCGCACTTGGACTATCCTCAGCCGAGAGGAGAAAAACAGAGTTTGCTTATATAAGAAAATCCCGGGAAGAGCATATTCTCCTGGATTTATCTGGGTTTTCTCGCATATCAAAATAGTTTGTGATCTTATCACAAACGACCAAGGATCTCTTTATAGTTTGGTGATAGATCTGATGAATATTACGGTGCTCAATATTTAGCTGTTCGAAAGCTTAATGTGCATATACGATATACACATTAGAACAGGTACAATCAGGTGAAGATCCTCATCAGTAACGCGAGTGAAAAGCCGATTTATGAGCAGATAACAACGCAGATCAAAGCTATGATCATCAGCGGGGAGCTTCTGCCGGAGTCGCCCCTTCCAAGCATGCGTCTTCTTGCAAAGGAGCTCAGGATCAGCGTGATCACCACAAAACGGGCGTACACGGATCTCGAACGGGACGGATTCATTGAGACCGTTCCCGGGAAAGGAAGTTTTGTCGCCAAAAAAAATACCGAACTGATCAGGGAACAACAGCTGCGCCTCGCAGAAGAACATCTGCAAAAGGCCGTCGATGCGGCGAAAAATTTCGGCATCAAAAAACATGAGCTTTTGGAAATGCTCGCGATCATCTTTGAAGGAGAATAAGAATGTCTGACGCAATTTGTGTACATGAACTATGTAAAGAATATCCGGACTTTTCCCTGCAAAATGTCTCCTTTACTCTCCCAAAAGGGAGTATAATGGGTTTCATTGGAGAGAACGGCGCAGGAAAAACCACTACGATAAAAACCATACTCGGGATCGCCCAAAAATCCAGCGGTTCCGTTGAACTGTTCGGGCTTGGGTTTGAGGGGAATGAAAAGGAGATAAAGAACCGTATCGGCGTCGTCTTCGACGAATGCAGTTTTCACGACACGCTCACCGCCGGCGATGTCGCAAAAATTCTTGGTAAGATCTATTCTGCGTGGGACGATCCGCTCTATATTCAATATCTGAAACAGTTCAATCTTCCGGAAAAGAAAAAGATCAAAGAGTACTCAAGGGGCATGAAGATGAAACTCGGGATCGCCGCGGCCCTTTCCCATCACCCGGATCTGCTGATCCTCGATGAACCGACCAGCGGACTCGATCCGGTCATTCGTGAGGAAATACTGGATATCTTCCTTGACTTCATCCAAGACGAGGAGCACTCGATCCTTCTCTCCTCGCATATCACGAGTGATCTCGATAAGATCGCCGATTATCTTACCTTCATCCATGAAGGAAAGATCGTGCTTTCGAAATCCAAAGATGAGATCCTGGAAGACCTGGGCATTCTCAAATGCAGTATCGAAGAGTTCGATGCTCTTGACAAAACATCGCTTATCACCTACCGTAAGAATCAGTTCGGCTGCGAGGTGCTGATCAAAGACAAGATGAACTTCATCGCCCGGCATCCCGACATGATCGTGGATCCGGTTTCGACCGAATCGGTGATGGTGTTTTACGCACGGGGGACTGCCGTATGAAATCGTCACTCTGGATGTCTGGTCTGATGATGAAGGATCTGTTCAATCTGCGGCCAATGGCGAAGACCCTGATCCTGATGTTTCTCATCTTCGGGGTCATCTTCATCCCCATGGGAAATATCATGACCGTCTACTTCCTGCTGATGATATTTGCGGCTCTTCTCCCCATGACATCCCTCACGATGGATGATCTGGCGAAGTGGGATAGGTATGCCTTAACGATGCCGGTCACAAGAAAAGATATCGTGAAATCCAAGTATCTGCTGATGGTACTGTTTTTTGCTGTCGTCATCGTGATTTCGGGAATCATTACCGGTGTTTCGTATTATCTGGCACCCCAAAACACAGCCCCGTTCTGGTTCATGTTTCTCGTCGGGGCGCTTGGGATCTTCTACGGATCTCTCCTGTTCCCGCTTCTCTATAAGTTCGGTTCGGAAAAAGCAAGATATATGATGTTTCTTCTGATGGCAGTCATAGGCATCCTTCTGGTCGGCTGGTTTGCGCTCTTTGGAGATTCGTACGGGGGAAATATCTTGCCTTATGTTCTGATCACAGGAGTCGCCTCGATCGTTGCGTTCATCGCGTCCTACGTTGTATCGGTCAGGATCTATACTAAAAAGGAGTTTTAAATGGCTGGCATGCCCATGCAAAGTCTTGTCGAGCTGGAAGCAGAGCTCGCACTTCTGAACAAATATCCAAAGCACGATCTCGAGGAGATCATCAAAGAGGTCGGCTTTTCCTGTACAAATTGCGGGAGATGCTGTACAAAAGAGTTCAACGGTCATGTATTTCTTCTCGCGAAAGATGCCAAGCGTCTAAAAACATTTGCACCCGAGGCACTCATACCTGCCCCCGGTTTTCCTTATTCAGATACATCAGGAAACTTTTATGTGTCAGGGTATGCTCTGAAAACCCAGGAGAACGGGGACTGTGTGTTTTTGGATGAACATAAACGCTGTAGGATCTATGATCAGCGGTTTTCCATCTGCCGGGTCTATCCGTATATGCTTCACCGGGAACCTGACGAACGGGGGAAAATCGACTGGCGGCAGATATCCGGTCTGGACGAACACGGCGAGTATGACTGTGTCATCTCTGAGGAAGAGTGTGCACAGATCGCCGAGGATACGATCGCGTATGAGACCGCATTTCTGGAACAGGAGGTCGATTTCCACAAAGCCGTTCTCCAGAAGTTTTCAGATGAAGGTATCAGGTTTGTTCGAAAAGATCACGATGCCCGGGTCCGTGCATTTATGAAAACAGGAAAAGCGGTCGTGTTTGTCTGGGATTGTTCGGCTTTTGTACAAGAAGAGTTGTAAATAGGACTTAGGCGGTGTTGGTGTGGATCCAATTCGGGAAGGAGTTTGTTGGGTGTGGAAACCTAAGAAAAACCAACCGCGAATCGGCGCGAATCCCGCAAGCCTTTGGCTTGCTCCCAGAATCGGATTTGCTATTCCTCACTTTCGCAATACAGCTTCGCTGTCTTGCTCATCCCTCATCGGGAGCGTTCGGGCAAATCCTGTCGGCGCCCCGGCGCCTCCCAATGGTGATT
>DALTVZ010000151.1 GCA_029987315.1 Methanocorpusculum sp. | reverse complement strand
GGCAAATCCTGTCGGCGCCCCAGCGCCTCCTGTGAGGGAAATATTCATTAAACCATCCTAAATGTGAAAAATGTTCTTGTACTGCCAATCTCAAAATGAGATAGAGAGATGGGAATCACCATTGGGAGCCGCTGGGGCGGGATTCGCGTCGATTCGCGGTTGGTTTTTATCTCATGCATCCACTCTGATTCCGTACACGAAATCGAAGTACAACCTGAGAGTACGTTATCTTTTCGGCTGATATTACACCGCGTAAGTCCTATTTAAAGAAAACCCGCGACGCGGGTTTTTTAGCATTTGTCCAAGAGCCAAAGGCTCTTGAGACGTCTCACGAGCTTTCAGCTCGTGGACTTTCCACGCTGTCGTTCCGGCTAACGCGAAGCCGATCAGGCGGAGCGTAGGAACGCGGTCGAGGAGCTAAACGACGAGAACAAGAAGACAGCGTAAAGAAAAATGCGATTCGCGAAGATTGGCGGAGGCGTGCAAGCCAAAGGCTTGCGTGCCGCCTCAAGCGGATAAAATCCGCTTGGGCTTATTCGCGGTTCTTTTTCTCATAGTTCCACACCCAACCGTACCCTTCCCAGATTGGATCAGCACCAAAATCGCGGAACTCCTAGTATCAAAAAAGTATTATGACCAAAATGTCAACATCGGTTTTTACGCTGATTTCTTCTCCGACCGTTTTTTCATATACTGCAGACCGGCTAGGATCCCCACGCCGAGCAAAAAGAAGAGGATACTAAACGTCTCAAAACTCATCGGAGGTCGTGGCACGTCAAGCGTGGTCGCGCCGAGAACGATGGCATACAGTGAACCGATCAAAAGCCCGACGCTCAGATAGATCGTCTGGGAACGGAATTTCGCGAGACAGTGTCTGAGCAGTTTCGCAATGAACACGAGTCCGGTGATCATCCCAAGACCGAACACGATCAACATCGGCACATACTGAAACTGGAGATGAACGACAGCACTTACCGCTGAGATCAGCGGGACATACAGTCCCATGATCAGAAGCATCGTCGAGCCTGAGATCCCTGGAAGCACCATGACAGAAATGGCAAAGACCGCGGCGATGAACAAAAAAAGTCCAAGCTCGAATGAGACCTGCGTCAGATCCACCGAACTTTCCCGGCTGACCGGATTGAAGTACATAAGAAGGGGTACGGCTGCCATTCCGATCACAGTGAAGATACTGTGAAGATAATGACTTTTCAGGGCCGCCTTCTCCTCCATCACAACGATCGGGACTGCGCAGACGGTCAGACCGATGAAAAGGGAACTTATTTCATAAATATAGGTATCAAAAAGATTTGCGAGGATCACGGCACAGATAAGAAACGCTACGGCCCAGCCAATAGCGAGTTTGAACAGAAACGGAAACGCGGCTTTTCGCTCTGCCATCGTCCCGGTAAGAATATCGTCCACCGAGGAGATGAACTTGTCATAAAACCCGAGTAAAAATGCGATCGTCCCCCCAGAAACTCCGGGTACGCTATCGGCGATCGCCATGCACGCTCCTTTTATTATATCCATACTTTCCTTATTAATTAGGTCCGCCTTCACTAATTAGCGTTCGTGCTTTAGGTGCCCGAACCATTCAATTTATTCAGATAACGACCAGATATATAACAGAGATTCCCATGAAATATATTCTTATTCTGGCTGATGGCGCAGCAGATGAGCCTCTTGAAGAGCTTGGCGGAAAAACCCCGCTCGAGGTAGCAAATAAACCCAATATGGATCGTATCGCTCGTGAAGGCAGATGCGGCATGTTGAAGACCGTGGATGATTCGCTCACTCCGGGTTCAGACGTCGCCAATATGTCGATCCTCGGCTATGACCCGATGAAATATTATACCGGCCGCGGCGCCATCGAGGCGCTGAGTATGGGGATCCCGTTTAAGGAAGGGGACCTTGCCTACCGCTGTAATCTTGTCACGATCGAGAACGGCAGGATGAAGGATTTTGCAGCCGGCCATATCACCAGCGCCGAGGGAGCTGAGCTGTTCGCCGCTCTCAAAGAGAAGATCCCTGAGGCAGGATGGTACTCCGGCATCTCTTACAGGAATATCATGATGCTGCCAAATGGCAAAGGTTCAGAGACAAGCCCGCCACATGATATCGTCGGTGAGTCGATCAATGATCATCTCCCGAAAGGAGAGGACGCCGAGCGTTTGATGAACTTTATCGTTCGGGCCGCTGATGTGTTCGAGAACCATCCGGTGAACAAAAAGCGTATCGCTGCAGGTAAAAGCCCGGCGACGACCATCTGGCCATGGAGCGGAGGTCCGAAGTCTTCGATGCCGGCTTTCTGCGATAAGTATCACAAGAAGGGAGCGGTCATCTCAGGAGTGGATCTGCTGTTCGGCCTGGCGAAATGCGCCGGGATGGATGTTGTCAAGGTCCCGGGAGCGACCGGATATCTCGACACAAATTTCCTTGGAAAAGCAAAAGCGGCGGTTGATACGATCAACGCTGGTGCGGACTTTGTGTACATGCATGTCGAGGCAACGGACGAGGCGGGCCATCTTGGCAGTCTTGAAGAGAAGATCCGTGCGATCGAAAACCTGGATCAGGCGATTGGCTATATTCTCGACAACTTCGACGGCTGCATTATGCTGATGCCTGACCACCCGACCCCGGTCGCAAAAAAGACCCACACCAATGATTCGGTCCCGTTCGCGATCCGCGGTCTTGGTGAGCCTGACTCTGTATCGGTGTACACAGAAAAAGATGTGCAGGAGAAAGGTTCCTACGGACTCGTCAACGCAGTTGACCTCCTGGACATTGTGTTTAAAGAGTAAACGAATGCGGGAGAAGATCACAGATTTCATTGTAGAGTATGTGAAAGATGCCTCCCATCTGCGTGAACCTCTCGTCGGTTTTGCGGACTGCAGTTCCCCGATGATCCCTGAACTGAAGAGGGTCGTGATGCCCGGGCATCTGATGCCTGCAGATATCCTTCCGGATCCAAAGATCATCATATCCTATTTTTTACCGTTTCATAAGGAGGTCGCCCTCTCGAATGTTTGCGGGAGATACTCCTCGAAGCGCTGGGTCGACTGTTACATCGAGACGAACCGGCTGATCGCCTCGCTGAACTCTGCACTTATCGATCATCTGCAGGCTCAGGGGTTTCGTGCAGCTTATGCGGAAAATGCCGCTCACCTGGATAAAGAGATGCTGATGAGCTGCTGGTCACAGCGGCATATCGCCGAGATCGCCGGTCTTGGACGATTCGGGCTGAACAATCTTTTGATCACCCGTGCG
>DALTVZ010000150.1 GCA_029987315.1 Methanocorpusculum sp. | reverse complement strand
TATCCATATCCTTCTTGTGGGGGACCCAGGTATTGCAAAATCCCAGCTCCTTCGTTATGTCATCAAACTCGCACCCCGCGGGATATACACCTCGGGAAAATCCGCCTCCTCGGCCGGTCTGACGGCGGCAGCTGTTAAAGATGATATGGGATACGGTCGATGGACGCTTGAAGCCGGTGCCCTCGTTCTCGCGGACAAAGGTATCGCCGCGGTCGATGAAATGGATAAGATGCAAAAAGACGACCGCTCCTCGCTTCACGAAGCAATGGAACAGCAGACCGTCTCGATCGCAAAAGCCGGTATAAATGCGACACTTAGGACCCGGTGTTCTCTGCTTGGAGCAGCGAACCCGAAGCTTGGTCGGTTCGATGAGTATGCAAACATCTCAGAACAGATCAATATGCCCCCATCTCTTCTCTCCCGTTTCGATCTGATCTTCATCATGAAGGATCAGCCGGATGCGGTGCGAGATCTGAACATTGCACGTCATATTTTAAAGGCACACTCTGCCGGCGAGAAGTTGATGCGGCACAAGAAGTACCCGATCCCCGGAGCGGATGAGGAATACTTCAAGCGCGAACTTGCTCCGGTCACACCTGAGATCGATCCATCGATGCTTCGAAAATATCTGGCGTATTCCAAACGTAACTGCTTCCCACTCCTGAAAGAGGAGGCGAAGGAGGTACTCGTTCAGTACTACCAGAGTCTGCGAAGTGTTGCCTACGAAAATTCTGACAAGCCTGTTCCGATCACCGCTCGACAGCTGGAAGCCCTTGTTCGTCTCGCAGAGGCGAGCGCACGTGTCCGGCTTGCCGATGATGTGGAGCAGGAGGATGCGGAGCGTGTGGTCAAGATCGTGGACGCCTGTCTCAGACAGGTGGCCTATGATGCGAAGACCGGGGCTCTTGATATCGACAAGATCACCACCGGAACATCCCGTTCAGGCCGTGCGATCCGTCGTGAACTCAAAGAGACGATCGAGACGCTGATCCTCGCAAGTGACGACAATGTTGCCAAGGTCGAGCAGATCTTGGAGACGATGGAAAACAAGTATCATTATAAGAGGGATGAGGTGGAACACATCCTTGAAAGAATGAGGATGGATGGAGAGGTGTTCCAGCCGAGGAACGGACTCATCAAGTTCACCGCACCCATGAGGTAAAATAAATGGCAACAGATAGAGAAAACGCCGTGTTTGAAGCGGCGATCAAACTCGGGGCACTGTATCACCAGTTTGTGGGAACGCCCATCTCACGTTCGACCGCAGAGATAGTGGAAGCCGCAATCGAAAGTGCGGTAGCCCTTCAACCGTATGTGACGGATATCTCTGTTCGTCTGGACAGAGCACTGATGAGTGAGAACTCGTTTGGCTACTCGGAACTTTCCGGCGCGATGTACGATGTCACAATCGGCACAAAGTACGGCGAGGCTGTGTGCCGCGCTACACTGAAGTTCGAGAACGGCTATCCCCTGATGAAGATCATCGAGTGATGAGCGAATTTCCGATCCTGGACGATCATTTCCATATCAACCGGCTCACAGGGGTCGGACCGTCGGTCGTCAAAGAATTCATGCGGTCCGGCGGGACGCACATCGTCCTCGTATCCCTCCCCTCCTGGTCTTGCGGCGTCACGCCCAACACACCTTCGGATTACCGGCAGGTCTTCGACGAACTTCTCACGGTCTCCGGGATGGTCCGCGAGTTTGGATGCGTCTGCTATCCGGTCGCCGGGGTCCACCCGGCTGAGATCGGGCGGCTGGCCGAACGGCTCGGCCTCGTCGCCGCCGAGGAGCTGATGTGCGGAGCACTGGATATCGCGGCAGAGTATGTACGCGAAGGAGCGTGTATCGGTCTGAAGTCCGGCAGACCACATTATCCGGTGACCCCTGATGTTTGGGATGCATCGAACCGTGTTCTTGCACGGGCACTTACACTTTCGGGCGAGCTTGGCTGCTCTCTGCAGATCCATGCGGAGTCCGGACCTTGCGAAGATGTACCAGATCTTGCAAGATCCTGTGGGATGGATCCCTCACGAGTGATAAAACATTTTGCGACCTGCGAGACCCCGCTCCACCCTTCGGTGACTGTCCGTGAACCGTTCCTGGATCAGTGGTTTGCTGAGAAGCGGGATTTCACTCTCGAAAGTGATTATATGGATGATCTTTCAAGACCAGGCGCTGTTAACGGGCCAAGATCCGTCCCACGCAGGATGCAGAGGATGCTTCAGGAAGGCGCAGTGACTTTGGAGGATATGTGGCGGGTGCATTCTGCAGTACCGAAGCGGGTGTACGGAGTCGATTTTGATGTTTGACGATTTTTGAGATTAAAATAGATTATTTCTTCCTTTTTCCCCATACATGTCATATTAATTAATAATAAATCGTGATTTATTCCTCGAAGGATAGTATTAAGTATTCTTAGGGTGTATTATCAGATTGGAGATAAAATGTTTGGCATATGCTCTTGAAGTAATGCCTAAACGGTTTATGCCCGGAGAAATGCCGGACAATCAAAAGCAATGGTGCCCCTTCATGTGTTATTTGATTGGAAACTCTCGCCCGGAGACGAAGGCGACAAATTCAAAAATCATTAACTGAAGGATATAAACATAATAGGTGGCCCTAAACCAAATGGGAGGAGGGTAACACCCAATCTCCACTTTCTGTATATTTTTATGATGAAAGTATCAGGCTTTTATATACTGTTACAGATTGTAACACTGATTTTTTACTTTGTTACAATCTGTAACGGTATTTTTTCATTTTGTTACAGATCGTAACAATTGAATTTTATCTTGTTACAATCTGTTACTTATATATGGTCGAGGTGTGAATAACATATTATATGGCAACCAAAGTCGTACGCATCTCTGAGGACGCTATCGAGATAACCGAAAAATATGCCAAAGATATCAGTGAAGCGATCCGAATGATGCATAAACTCATTGAGGAGAAAAAAACCCCGGAGATCGATATGAAAGCTCTGGAAAAAACGATACGAAGCTGCATAGCCGAAGAGTTTGAAAATCTTCAGAGAGGATACTGAATGCAGCTTGCCGGCTGGATGGAGGAGAATGGCCGGCTGCTCGAGCGTGCCGAGATCGAGACCTTTGATATCGGCCGGCTCTCGAAATGCGGCGGCGAGTTCATCCTTGAAACGGAGGATGCATGCATCCGTGACAAATATCATATCATGCCCGGATCCGCGAAAGGAAAGCGGCTCATCACTGCCGATCCTTGTGTTCCTGATATGCCCCTTGATGAGGCGATACAGACGGCCGTCCGTCTTCGTGCCGCTTGTGGAGCGGTCACAACACTTTCAGGCGGTGTTGACTCGTCCCTCGTTGCCGTTCTCGCCGGCCTACCTTGTATCGCCGTAGGGGTCCCGGGATCACAGGACCTTGTTGCCGCAGAAAAGACCGCTGAGATACTTGGACTTGCACTTACAATAAAAGAGATCGAGGAGGATGAAATCGGAACTGCTCTTGATATCGTTCTGGGATTCATCCCGCGGATCACACCCCTCGACGTGGAGATCGGCATCACCGGATACTTCATCGCAGAGCTTGCAAAAAAATGTGGAGCGACCAGGATCCTGACCGGTCAGGCTGCCGATGAACTCTTCGGCGGGTATGCAAGATACGGCCGATCTCTTGATCTGCGTGCAGATCTTGCGGCCGACTTTGCGGGACTTGCTCTGCAAAGAGAAAGAGACTCCGCAGTCGCTTCATATTTTGGCGTTTGGTACTCTCTTCCGTTCATGGACGAACGGGTCGTTCGATCGTCCCGTATGTTCGCTCCCGAGGAGCTTGTCAGCGGAGACCTGCGAAAGATCGCTCTTCGAAAGACTGCCGCCGCCCATCTCCCGAACGAGATCGCATGGAAACCAAAAAAGGCCATGCAGTATGGAAGCGGCGTCTCCTCTCTTCTTGCGAAGATCGCGAAGAGGGAAGGGTGCAAGGGATCCGGCGAGCTGATCCAAAAACTTGTTGCGGGTAAAATATAAGTTTCCCCACTCCTAATTTTAAGATATGGCAGATATATTCGAGGTTGTGCCCGGAGGCCTTCTTGC
>DALTVZ010000149.1 GCA_029987315.1 Methanocorpusculum sp. | reverse complement strand
GTCCGTCCGTAAGTAACTACGGGAAGAAAAGCTGCTCATCAATCACTTATTTTTAGACGTCTAGCCTCTTATTATTATTATTATTATTATTATTTTATGTACTGTACAGAAGAGAGAGAGAGAGAGAGGAAACAAACAAACAAACAAAAAACTAAAAGAACAATATGTAATATATAAGCTTTTCCGACCGTAAGGACGTAGTCTGGAGGGGGTCATCGTTTTTTCTGGACGTCCAGGTATATAATTTATATAGTATGAACACACCAAACCAAAAATAAGCCCGATCCTGCCGTATTTTATTTTTACCCCCCGAAAATCACCACCCAAAACTCTCTCAAAAACCATCATCGAGAGATCAAAATGGAGTCGAAATGCCTATTTGCGAGTGGAGAGTTTCGATTTTTCATCAACAAACTCAGATTTTCACACCCCCTATTTTGTCATCAAATTGCTAGCAAATTTCGGATTTTTTGAAATACTCAGAAATCCCACACTCGCAAGTTTCTTCGAAAATTATCATATCACCACACACCTCAGTTATCTGACTGTTAGGTGATAGCAGCATATAACAGTATTTTTATCGGGAAAAATAAAAAAAAAGGTTGCCACGTAAGGAGGATTGAGCAAGGATTCAATTCAAAAAGTGCACTATTGTGTGGGGACACAAGAGAAATCCCACCGCTAATTCGCGGTGAACTATCTCATGCGTCCACACCCACCCTATCTCCTCTCTTTTTTCGGTGAATTTAGTTGGCTTTCATATTTTCCGCGAGTTCCGTGTGATGAGCGGATGGGAAATAGATATTTCCTTCCTCACGAACGGAGATGATTTCACCAGTCGTCCTACAGCATTCTCTGTAAAAACTGCCCCGTGTAACTTCCCTTCACCAAAGCCACCTCCTCCGGCGTTCCTGCCGCAAGGATCTCACCCCCGGCGTCCCCTCCCTCAGGCCCAAGATCGATCAGATGATCCGCCGACTTGATGACATCCAGATTATGCTCGATAACCACAACCGAATTACCCTTTGCAACAAGACTATCCAGAACGCCGATCAGCTTCTTCACATCATGGAAATGAAGACCCGTCGTCGGCTCATCCAACAGATATACGGTCTTACCCGTCGCCCGCTTTGCTAGCTCCCTCGTCAACTTGATACGCTGGGCCTCTCCGCCTGACAACGTCGTCGAACTCTGTCCAAGCTTGATATACCCTAGACCCACGTCAACAAGCGTCTGCAGCTTCACGCTGATACTCGGCACGTTCTCAAACAGCTCAAGAGCCTCATCCACGCTCATCCCCAAAACATCAGCGATCGACTTCCCCTTGTATTTGACCTCCAGCGTCTCCTCATTATAACGGGTCCCCTTACACTCCTCACACTCGATATACACGTCCGGTAGGAAGTTCATCTCGATCTTCATCACCCCGTCACCCGAACATGCCTCACATCGGCCGCCTTTAATGTTGAACGAAAAACGTCCTGGGGTATACCCGCGGATCTTCGCCTCCTTCGTCTCGGCGAAAAGTTTCCTGACCTCATCAAACACCTTCGTGTACGTCGCCGGATTCGACCGCGGGGTCCTCCCGATCGGAGACTGATCGATCACGATCACCTTATCGATCTCGGACTCAAAGATCAGCTCCCTATATGCTCCCGGCGTCACGCGGGAGGAGTAGATCTCCTTCATCAGAGCCTGATACAGCGTATCATAGATCAACGTCGACTTTCCCGATCCAGAAACTCCCGTAATCACCGTCAATGTACCAAGCGGGATCGCGGCATCGATGTTTTTCAAATTGTTCTCCGTACATCCGTTGATCCGGATGAACTTCTTTGCCGGCCGGCGGAACCCTGGGACCGGGATCGACAGTTCGCCGGAAAGATACTTGCCCGTAAGCGAATCAGGGAACGTCGAGATCATATCAGGCGTTCCTTCGGCGACCACTCGGCCGCCGTGTATCCCTGCTCCCGGGCCGATATCCACCACATGGTCAGCTGCCCGGATGGTGTCCTCGTCATGCTCAACCACGATCAGCGTGTTTCCGATATCACGGAGTTTCTGTAGTGTCTGGATCAGTTTCTGGTTATCCCTCTGGTGAAGACCGATCGACGGCTCATCCAGGATATACAAAACCCCCATCAGATTCGAACCGATCTGGGTCGCAAGACGGATCCGTTGACCTTCGCCTCCTGAAAGACTGCCCGCACTCCGGGAAAGGGTCAGGTAGCCAAGGCCGACCGACATCAGGAAGTTCAGCCTGGACCTGATCTCTCGAAGGATCAGCTTCGCGATATCCTCCTCTTTTTGCGTGAGCGGGAGGGTCGCAAAGAACTCGAGAGCCCCTTCGATCGACATATCCGTGACATCCGCGATGGACTTCCCATTGATCTTCACCGCGAGTACATGATCCTTCAGCCGTCTTCCGTGACAGGTCGGGCAGGGAAGGACCCGCATGAACTTCTCCAGCTCCTCTTTGCGGTACTCGGATTTGGTATCTTTATACAGACGTGCGGTCTGGGGAAGCAGCCCTTCCCAGGTCCCATGGTATGCCCACTCGGCATTCTTCGAGGAGTGGCTGAACTTCATATCATGGTCCACCCCGTTCATCAGGCCGTCATACTGCTCCTTGGTGAACTCGTTCACCGGGGTCATCAGGGAAAAACCCAGATGTTTCGCCACGGCGTCCAGATACTGGACACGGAACCCGTCCAAGAAGTTTTTATATACCGCCACGGCGCCATCGGCGAGTGAAAGGCTTTTGTCCGGGATGATCAGATCAGGATCGAAGACCATCTGGAACCCCAGACCGTTACAGGTCGGGCAGGCCCCAAACGGGCTGTTGAATGAAAACATCCTCGGCTGAAGCTCCTCAAAGGAAAGGCCGCAGACAGGACATGCCATCCGTGCGGAGTAGACCGAGTCGGTTTCTCCTGCATTTGCATAGACGAGGCCGTCTTCTGCATGCTTCAGGGCAGTTTCGATCGCCTCGGTCAATCTGCTTTTGTCAGTCGTATCGACACGATCGATGACGATGTCGATGTTGTGCATGATGTATCGCCCAAGTTTGATCTCGTCGTCGGTCCGATGGATCTCACCATCGACCCTCACTCGTGCAAATCCGTCGGCATGCAGATCGCGAAACAGCTGTTCGTAGGTCCCTTTCTTTTTGCGGACGATCGGCGCAAGGATGGTGGTCATCGTCCCCGGATACTCGGTTTGGATCGCGTCGGCGATCTGTCCCGGGGTCCTGGACTCGATCTTCACATGATGGATCGGACAATAGGGGATCCCGATCCTCGCATATAAAAGACGAAGATAGTCGTAGATCTCCGTTACCGTCCCAACGGTGGAGCGGGGATTTTTGGAGGTGGTCTTCTGTTCGATGGATATT
Source organism: Methanocorpusculum sp. (assembly GCA_029987315.1). GTDB lineage: Archaea > Halobacteriota > Methanomicrobia > Methanomicrobiales > Methanocorpusculaceae > Methanocorpusculum. Next base: position 4,615 of record DALTVZ010000149.1, on the reverse strand, counting down.
GCGGGAGAGAGGCCTTCGATGGAATCGACATCGGGTTTGTTCATCTGTCCGAGGAACTGACGGGCATAGGCGGATAGGGATTCCACATATCTGCGGTGGCCTTCCGCATATATCGTATCAAAAGCGAGGGTGGATTTTCCCGAGCCGGAGACCCCGGTAATGACGATGAGTTTGTCCCGCGGGAGTTCTATATCTATATTCTGGAGGTTATGCTGTCTAGCACCCTTCACTACCAGGTTTTTCATGCGGTTATTGTTAGTGACCGGGTATTAATATCCTTTAGAACAAGGTAGTTATTTCTTGATCTCGGTCTTCATGACCACTGGGAGAGGAAGGCCAAGTGAGGCGACCTCCATCAGCTCTTCATAATCCATCGTCGTCTCCACGCATCCATCGGTTTGTGTTATGAAACCGATGGTTGTCATGGAGATCTTTCGGCCCATCTGCAGGCCTTCCTTGACCTCCATCAAACACCCAACACCGATCATTGCCTCGGGCTGGTGCTTCTTGACCATTCTTTTGATGAAGGTCGAGCCGGGGATGATGAAGGTTTTGTATCCGGCTTCATTGAGCGCCGGTATGGCGATCCCAAGTCCGCATCGGCCGCAGGAAATACATTTGAGCCCGTCTGGGGTCAAGCGAGCCGGGCAGTCGTGAGCGCGAAGACACTGAGGAAAGAAGATGACCCGTTTTTCGACAGGGGTCTTTGCAAAGTTGGTGTAGTTCATCTCGTTGTCGATCCTGATCAAAAACTCCATCAGATCTTTTCCGTCAACGCCAAGAAGGAGACAGACGAGCCGGACGGTCCCTTCCATGATCGTAAAGATCGGGCGAAGGAGCCGGGGGAAATACATCTTTTTCTTATGGATCGAGATGACGATCAAAATCGCCATCAGGATGGAAAAGACCAGCCAGAATGCTATGAAGATCAGAAGGAGTTCGCCGAGTATCAGTGCCAGATTGTTCCAGACAGGGTTGTCAAAAAAGGCGAGTGATAGGATCGCCGCCATTTACTTCATATCCTTAAAATTATACGGAGGATACATGACCCCTTTCTCGGTTATTATCGCGGTAACAAGGTCTAGCGGCGTTGCATCAAAGGCGTAATTGATGACCGGGACGTTTTCTGGAACAGTGGTCCTGCCGAAGAAGTTGGACACCTCGGCTCTGTCACGCTGCTCGATGATGATGTCGGATTCACAGGCATTGACGTCAAAGGTCGAGATAGGAGCGGCGACATAGAACGGGATCTTGTGATGCCGTGCACAGACTGCGTGCATGTAGGTCCCGATCTTGTTGAAGACGGCGTCTTTGGTGATCCGGTCGGCGCCAACAATAACGGCGTCGATTTTTCCCTGACGCATCAAAAAGGCGGCTTCGGAATCGACGATGGTGGTTACCGGGATGCCGTCACGGGAAAGTTCCCAGGCAGTGAGTCGGGAGCCTTGAAGAAGCGGCCGGGTCTCGCAGGAGATAACCGAGATCTTCTTTCCCATCTTTTTTGCGGAACGAATGACCCCAAGCGCCGTTCCCCATGTGGAACAGGCAAGAGCACCGGCATTGCAGTGCGTGAGAACGGTCCCGATCTGCGGGAGGAGTGAGGCGCCGTTGTGTCCAAGAAACATGCAGGATTTCATATCATTTTCGGCGATCGATTTCGCAGCAATGAGGGACATGATCCGCGCCATCTCTGGGGGGAGGTTTTCCATACTGCGGAGGACTTTGTCCACGCCCCATGCGAGATTGACCGCGGTAGGCCGGGTGCTCTTTAATAGAGCAGCATCGGACTCGATGGTCTCGAGGAACTCGACATCCGATGTGCAGGTTGCCGCAGAGAGAGCGATCCCAAATGCACCGGCAACTCCTAGAGCAGGGGCTCCCCGGACCTCGAGGCGTCGGATCGCGTCGGCAAGCCGGGAGACCTGGGTGATCTCGATGATTTTGTATTCAGTTGGGAGAAGCGTCTGATCGATCAGCATCACTGAGCTGTTCTCATCATTCCACCAGATTGTTTTTTGTTCTATCATTGTGTACTCCTGACGACATCGATGGTCGCCTTCATCGCGGCAGATCCAGCGGACATGACCGAGTCGGGGATATCTTTTGGGGCAAGTGCGGCGCCGGCGATATAAATACCAGGTCTGACCGTTCCCGTTGGATCGAGTTTCAGATCTGCTGGATCGAGGAACTGGTGTTCATCGAGAGGAAGACCAAGATTTTTTGCAAGTCGGATGGTGTCCGGCTCGGGCACGATCCCAACCGAGAGAACGACGAGATCGGCCTCGAGATTTATGAACTCGCCGTTCTCGGTGTTCTCGAGCGGGAGAAGCAGCCGGCCTTTTCCGTTGTCCTGCACATCGCCCGGCAGTCCGCGGATGATATTGACACCCAATTTGATCGCACGTTCGTAATACTCCTCGTACCCTTTTCCATAGGCACGGATGTCCGAGTACAGGATCGAGACCTCGCAGTCCGGATAATGCTCTTTGATGAGCATGGAGTTTTTGAGTGCATACATGCAGCAAACACAGGAACAGATGTTCCTCTTGACCGTCAGATCACGCGAACCCACGCACTGCACAAAGACGATGCTCTTTGGGGTCTCGCCATTCGAGAGCCGGCGAAGTTTGCCTTCGGTCGGTCCTCCGGCATTGATCATCCGTTCAAACTCAAGAGATGTGATGACGTCCGGATACCGAAGGTACCCGAATCTGACTTTTTTCTTCACATCGAAGAGAGAATACCCGGTCGCGATCACAATTGCGGAGGCGTTTATCTCCAAGGTCTTGACCTGATCCTCGGTCACTTTGAGGACGGCATCCTTCCCGCAGACCCCGTAACACATGCCGCAGTCTATACAGTGAAGATTGTCTTTCACGACGATGTTAGGTATCGACTGGGCATGGGGTTTGTAGATGGCTTTACGAACACCTATGCCTGCATCGAATTTGTTGTAGACCTCGACCGGGCAGATAAGAATACAGTCCCCGCAGCCAGTACATTCGGCTTCATTGATATATCTGGGATATTTGGTAACGGTGACGGTAAAATTTCCGACCGATCCTTCGATCTTCTCAACCTCTGCGAGGGTGAGGATGGTAATATTCGGGTGGCGTGAGACCTCGGCCATCTTCGGCGAAAGGATACACATCGAACAGTCGTTTGTCGGGAAGGTTTTGTCGAGCATTGCCATGTGGCCGCCGATGGACGGTTCACGCTCGATCAAGTAAACATGGATGTTGTGATTGGCGATGTCCATAGCAGTTTGGATGCCGGCGACCCCGCCGCCAATAACAACAACGTTACTCATTGAGGTACCTCTGCCCAATTGAGACATAGACGGCGGCATTTTTCAGATTGGTTGCCGCTTCCTCGGGGGTGAGTTCGCGAACGACCTTTCCCGGGATACCCATCACAAGCGAGTTTGGCGGGATCACTTTTCCTTCGGAGATAAGAGCCCCGGCTGCGATAAGGGATCCTTTCCCGATTTTTGCACCGTTTAAAACGATCGCTCCCATGCCAATAAGGGCGTTATCTTCTATTGTTGCCCCGTGGATGATGGCTCCGTGTCCGATCGAAACGTTCTCCCCGATCACGACCGGGTGGCCGAGGCTTTCATGGATGACAGCGTTGTCCTGGACATTAGATCTGTTGCCGATCGTTATTTTATCCACATCAGCACGTAGAACAACACCAAAAAGGATCGTGACATTGTCGCCAAGGGTCACGTCGCCTTTGAGGGTCGCGTTTTCTGCGACATAGGTATCTTTTCCAATAGAACAGCCGATGTCCATAGTGGTTATATAATTGCATCCAGGAAGTTATGAGTATTTTGGATAGGGATGGATATTTTCGGGTTTGTCCAAATGATATGTTACCCCGTTGGAGAGAATAGTTTAGATCAACTGAGAATGCGTTCATTCAGGAATAAAGAAAGGGGTGCGGGAGGGTGACTGGCAAGGGGAGCGAAAGCAACGTGAGCCTTGAGCAAACCAAAGGCCCACGACGGGGAATCTTATTTTTGGATTAAGGAAAAAGGTATTCTTTTTTGCGGGAGAATACACTGTTTTCGTGTATGGGATAGGTGTAAACACATGAGAAATCCCAGCCGTACCCTCTCTAAAATCGGCGGGTGAAAATACCTTATTCATCCGCCTCTGTCCCCCCTTTTTGTGCAATTCGTTGGCGGGGTGAGCCGAAAGGCTCTCTCTCAGCCGAGCAAGGCGAATGCCTTGCGAGAATAGTGCCCATCAAATATTATTCCTTACAAGAAACCGAAGCGTACACTAAAAAAAGAAAAACCGGAACTCAAAGTCCCTTTGCCTTTGAGAGATCCTCTGCGAGCCGGGCGGCATTCTCCGGTTTCATGAGAAAAATTGCCGCCGCAGCCTTCAGTTCCTGTGGGACAATCGGTTTTTCAAAAATCTTCACCATCTCCGGGGTGTCGGGGATGCCGGCAAGCCGCAGATTTTGCCGACATGCATCCGCATAACTGACATTTTCGAGAAAACCCGCCCCGATCCGTTTTCCGGTAGGCGACTCGATCCGAACAGCACCTTCGGAGTACTCGGCTCCCGCGGCAAAAAATCCATGCTGACCGGTCGATACGATCGGG
>DALTVZ010000148.1 GCA_029987315.1 Methanocorpusculum sp. | reverse complement strand
TATGTTTGAATTTAACTCGATCAAAGAGGCTCTGGCATCACTCAGGAATGGAGAGATGATCATCGTCACCGATGATGAAAACAGAGAGAACGAAGGCGATCTGATCTGTGCCGCCGAACATGCCACGACAGAGAATGTTAATTTCATGGCAAAATACGGCAGAGGTCTCATCTGTATGCCAATGAGCAGAACACTTGTCGAAAAACTTTCTCTGCCGCCGATGGTGACGAAGAACACGGATAACCATGAAACAGCATTCACGGTCTCCATCGATCATGTCGACACCACCACTGGTATTTCAGCTGTTGAAAGGGGGCTCACAGCGCGAAAATGTATTGAACCAAGTGCAAAACCTGAAGATTTTCGAAGACCGGGACACATGTTCCCGTTGCAGGCAAAAGACAACGGGATTTTTGAGCGCGAGGGTCATACCGAGGCAACGGTTGACCTCATGAAGCTCGCAGGTCTGAAAGAAGCAGGTCTATGCTGTGAGATCATGGCAGATGATGGAGAAATGATGCGGACCCCTGAACTTATCTTGATGGCTGAACAGTATGGACTGACGTTTGTCACGATCAAGGATCTTCAAGCATATCGAAAAAAACATGAAGCATCCGCTCTCGCAGTTGAACAAAAAAAGATGAGTCCAATGGACTGTTAAGGTGGTCAGTATGAAAGTTTACGAAGGAAATCTGGTTTCAAAAAATATCAAAGTCGGCATCGTTGCAGCAAGATTCAATGAGTTTATTGTATCGAAGCTGGTAGGCGGTGCTCTTGACGGTCTTAAGAGACACGATGTTCTGGAAAATGACATCGAGATTGCATGGGTCCCCGGGGCATTTGAGATCCCGCTGATCGCGGCTAAAATGGCAGAGTCGAAGAAATATGATGCGATCATCTGTCTTGGTGCTGTGATCCGCGGATCAACGAGCCATTATGATTATGTATGCAATGAGGTCACCAAAGGGATCGCGACCGTGTCGCTAAAGTCAGGGATCCCGGTCATGTTTGGTGTGTTAACAACAGATAATCTTGAACAGGCGATCGAACGTGCCGGATCGAAGGTCGGAAACAAAGGATACGATGCCGCGGTCGGTGCGATCGAGATGGTGAACGTCATCAGAGAGATCGGCTGCTGATATCTGATCTACGATCCTCTCTTTTTTTCAGAGAGAGAGAGCAATGTCTCTGATTTTAGGAAAAAGATCGGCTATTAACTAAACAGTGTTCGGCCCGCTCTTTTTCCCCGATAGCAAGAAGAACTGTTCCTTTTCTTTCCCAGAAACTGGGGTCGGTTGGGGTTATCTCGATCCCGATCTCAAATGCAACCAAGGCTTGTTTGTATTCTTCGAGAGCTGCATAGGCAAGCCCGAGATTCATCCAGTAATCAGCTTCATGGGGATTTAGACTGGTTGCACGCTGGAACGCCACCACCGCAGCTTCGGGATCCCCCTGTTGGAAGAGGACAACACCTTTTGCGCACCAGATCGCGGCACACCGAGGATCAAGTTCGAGGGCTCTCCGGATACAACGGAGAGCATCCTCCACTTCACCATCATTTTCATTTATTATGAGCCCTAACTCAGACCAGTACACGGCATTGTGCGGATCCAGTACCACTGTTCGTTCAAAACACAACTGTGCCTGGCGAAGGTTGCCCGCATCACGTTCGCGTTCGCCGGAGGAAAACCAGTATCCTGCATCGTCAGTGTGTGTTCCGTCGGTCATTCGTATATTCAACATAGGCTTTTAAGATATTAAGCTGTTCGAAAAAATAGGAAAAAAGAGTTTCGGATTATTTTTCCCACCAGATATGTGCAGTCTTGGCATTTCCCGGCATGGCATATCCTTGCTCTGTTTTTATCGATCGTTCCTCCAAATATTTGTTTACGATCTCCTTCTGTTCATCTGTTTTTGCATGAAGTCGGGTATGATACTCCAGTCGAAGATCGTCGATACTACGGAAATCTGATTTGTTTTTCTTTGTCTCTACGACCAGATTTGCATGGATACCAAGCTGGAACAATACATTCCAAAGTGTGTCTGCGGTTGGCTCATAGCAGTAAGGTTCACCATGCAAAAGCGGCCAGAGATCACAATTTCCACGAGAAAATGACGGAGGAACCAGAAACCAGAAGATATGCACAGCGCGGGTCGCAGCAGCATCCATCTTTTGCAATGCTTCTCGAATATTTCCTATCATCAGGGAGAGGGAGGCTATAACATATTCATGCGTTCCTATCTCATCTGGCTTTGCGGACTCCCAATCTTTCTGGATCACACGGATCGGTTGTGAATTTGTCAGTATCCGGTATTTTTCCATTGCATTCACCATAGGAAGTGAGGGTTCGACAACAGTTACCAAGCAACCCGACTGAGCAAGAGGCACCGCCAAAGTTCCTGGCCCTGATCCGATGTCCAATACTGAAGAGCCGGGAGGGATCTGCATCGAAGCTAACTGCAGTTCGATCCTTGCCCTTTCATTATGCTGAATTCGACGCACAAAGTTGTCCACATTTATCGGATCGTCCCAAAAACTAATGGAATCGTCGCGTGTGGTTCGTTTTTGCGCAGAGGAGCGTTCGATCATGTCATCCCAGATCTTGACATAGTCCGGTATATTATACAACATGATATCCAAGAGCAGCGGCTCCTTTTACAAAATCATCCTGTTCAATAAGGGTGAAAAGTCTCTGTATCAGATCGCTATTGGGCATGTCAGCTCTGTGTACAAGGTAGATCGAATCACCTTTCGGTGAGTCCGCAAGCTTCACTGAGATATGATCGCCAAGCGGCAACGTTTCTGTCCCGACAAAACAGCCGAGATGGGCGCTGTTGTTTTCGAGATGCGAAAGAGCGGATGACTGTTTGTGATCCCCGTATCTGAGCGTTATCCCGTGTTTTTTGGCGATGTTGGTCAGCGGTTCAAGGATCCTTTCATGTGCTCCGGCAATGAGGATCGTCGTATCAAGCTCTTCTTTACTACAACGGATGATCGCTGGGACCACATCACCCTCATTGAATCTGTCAACTCCAAATGGATTTGAGATCAGGGCATTTGCCTGTATGGTGGTTTTCTGCACACTGGACCAGGACGGCCTGGATATTGCGACATATTCATCGCCGATTTTCCCGACGGAAAACTGGCCGTACATCTCCACCGATGCCGTCGACTCGAATGCGTCTCCGAGTCTGACCATGAGTTTTTCATCGGAAGCAAGAGTTTTAAGTCCCCAATTTTTTAGAAGCGGGACAACCATCGCCCGCAGAAATATCTGGGCGGCGGCCGGATATCCCGGCATGCCAAAGACAGGCTTTCCGTCGATCAGACCAAACAGTGCTGTTCTTCCGGGATTGAGGGCGACCCCGTGAAACACGAGCGTGCCAAGGTCTTTGATGACCTTTTCTGTGTAGTCTTCGGTTCCCGCCGAGGTCCCTGCAGAGATAATAACGATATCGAATTCTTTGACAGCGGCTTTTACTGCTTTTTCAATCTCTTGTCGATCATCAGGAACGATGTGTGTTCTGGCCGCCTCAGCTCCAGAGAATTTCAGATAAGCCTCTGCCATAGGTGTATTGCTGTCGACGATCTCGCCACCGATCGGTTTCGATCCAAGAGGGATAAGTTCCGAGCCTGACGGGATGATGCCTATTTTCACTGATTTGACGGCAACTTCGCTGATCCCATAGGTCCCAAGTGCCGCAATATCCATTGGTCTGATACCTGCCCCGGCGGGAAGGATAAGTTCACCAGAAACCGCGTCCTCACCTGGTAGTCTGATGTTTTTATTTTGAGTGATCGGGTCAGTTACGATGAGCCTGCCCGATGTATCGACGATCGAAGATTCGACCCGTATCACCGCATCAAAACCCTCCGGCACAGGGTTGCCTGTGTTGCACTGTTTCCATTCCGTTAAGTATACTGGATGGTTCTCTGATGCATCAGCAGTTTGAAAACTATGAACTGCATAACCGTCGACCGCTCCAAGAGCCACTTCAGGTACAGAAAATCGGGTATAAACCGGCTCCGCAAGTATTTTTCCAACAGCATCCATCAAAGGTATGATCACCGATCTCCCGGGATCTTTGCATTGGAGAATTGCATTCATTGCATCCGGATAGGAGATCAACGCATGAGATTTTTTAGACATATCTGTCATATATATTGTGTTGACAGACATTTAACATTGAATGTTAATCACGTATATTACGTTTATTAAACTCAATTGATATTTTAGAAAATACTTTCAAGAAAAAAGAAAAAAATGTGTTTAGTCTCTGCGGACTAAAGCGACCACACCGATAACACCAAGAAGACCGATCAAGGCAAGGCCCATCGGTGATGCAGGTGTTGCGGTCAGAGGTACATTGAATGTTTTGGTCAGACCTGATGCTGGCATGGAAACTGCAATAGTGGCAGTCTGATATCCTGTTGCAGATACGCGTGCTTCTTTGACCGGTGTGCCGGTGGTGAAGACAGCAATGTCAGCTTTGCCATTAGAGATGGTGCCGGTGTAGCCAACATCATTCGAGATGGAGATGAGCTCGACCTTTGCGCCTTCGACATTGCTGGTGACACTGATCACGCCGCGGCTACCGCCGATCGCTGGTGATGAGGACTCCATCTCAATGTTGACGGTCTCAGTCTGGCCTTTTGCTGGGACTGTTACAGAAATGGTTTGAGTAATCCAACCGGGTGCTGTGACGGTAAGGGATTTGATCGGAGTGCCGGTAGTGAAGATAGCAAACTCGATCTGGCCGACTGAATCAGTGTAGCCTGAGTAGGCAACTGAGTTTGAGATCGACATGACCTCAACCTCTGCACCAATGATATTGGTGTTCACTTTCAGGAATCCGCGGTCGCCGCCGACCGGTTTTGCCTCAAGGTTCACCGACACAATGGTGGTCTCGCCCATTGGAGGGGTCGTAACAGATGCGCCGTTAGTGTAGTAACCGTCTGCAGTGACAATGACTTTGTTCACTGGTGTGCCGGTTGTGTACACGTAAAATTCGGCCATGCCATTGGTAATTGTTTTGGTCTCAACGACATCACCGCTGATAGATATAAGAGAGGCAGATGCTCCATCTACATCACAGGTAACTTGAACGACACCTCTGTCTCCTCCAATAGCTGCTGATGCAGCACCGACGAAGACGAAGAGCACGATCAAGGCAATAAACAGATAGGTAATTTTTCTCATAGAATCACTCTCGTGTTAAACAAAATTAGTTCTTATACTATACAATACCTTCGTCATGTATAATATCTTTTTTGGTCAGATGTTAATTTTTCTTCAAATCAACTCGATAACTGGGTCATTATCCTTAATTTAGGACAGTTTAAGAATGATATTCGTGATTTATCACAGCCCAAAAAAGATCTATTGAGACCACTATAATCAGCTAAACCTGCTCATCAAATATCCATATCCTTCCTTCTCCATTTCGGCGTAGGGGATGAACCGTAAAGATGCACTGTTTATACAAAAGCGTGTCCCTGTCGGCGACTCTCGGTCACCGGCAAACACATGTCCAAGATGGGAGTTCCCTGCGCGGCTTTTCACTTCGGTACGACGCATACCAAATGATCTATCCTCCCGGGAAATGATAGCGTTTTCATCGACACTTTTTGAAAAAGCCGGCCAGCCGCAGGAGCTTTGGTATTTGTCTGATGAAGTGAACAAGGGTTCGCCGGTGACAATATCGACATATATGCCCTTGTCCTTTTTATCCCAGAACGCATTTTGAAATGCCGGTTCGGTATCACCTTTTTGTGTGACCCGGTATGCAGTCTCATCGAGCATGCTGCTGAGTTTATTTTCCTCTGGGCGTGGATATCTTCCTGGGTCGATGATCATGTTGGCCGCCTTTTTGAATTCATCGGCGCCTATATGGCAGTAGCCTCCGGGGTTTTTATCCAGATATTTCTGATGATATTCTTCGGCATCATAAAATGATCGAAGCGGCTCGATCTCAACTTTGAATGCCGTATACCGTTTTCGTTCGATCTCGGCTATTTTGACAACGATCTTCTTCGAGGCTTCATCGACATAATAGACGCCAGTCTGATACTGAGATCCTGTATCATTCCCCTGTTTATTTTCGACCGTTGGGTCTATTGCCCCAAAATAAAAGAAGAGGATCGCATCAAGACTGACTTTGGCAGGATCATAGATGACGCGTACCGCTTCACGAAATCCTGATTTTCCTGTAGAAACCAGACGGTAATCCGGGGTCACATCGGTTTTCCCGTTTGCATAGCCGGCTGTTGTTGAGATTACTCCGGGAATAGACTGCATGAGTTTTTCGAGTCCCCAAAAGCAGCCCCCTGCAAGATAGATCACATCGTTGCCGTCTTTTTTTGTATATGTGCGGTCGGATTCAAGCATAATGTCTCTTTGAGTAATCTTGACGCAGGAAATATATATATCTCTATAAACGGGCAATAATCCGGATCTCATGCCGGGTTAAACGATTTCGAGCTCATGTCCCGCAACATACTTTACTATTCCCCGCTGATACTCATACAATGATAAAACTGCAGTCATCTCCTAAAGTGTATATCGGCTGGACCGAACGGAGCTGCACCCCCAAAGAAACCCTTGAACGAATCGAAAAGTTCGTCCCGGAGGCGGGGATCACCCGCGTAGCTGACATAACCGACCTTGATCGGATCGGGATCCCGGTCTATTCCTGTATCCGTCCGACCGCGGCTGACGGGGCGATCTCCGTCTATAACGGAAAAGGCGGAACTCCCGAAGAAGCCCGGGTCGCCGGGATCATGGAGGGGATCGAGCGCTACTCTGCAGAAGCCATTCCACGAGACATTGCAAATATTCCATACAGCTGTATTCGTAGAACAGAAACTGCCCTTGATCCAATTGACCTCATTCTTCCTAATTCAACAAACGCCGATCTGGATGTCCCTTGGGTCGAGGGTTGGGACATCACGAATGATGAATCGATCAAAGTCCCGCTCTGTGCAGTCATTCACCCAAATCCGTTCTCGTACCCGACATTATTTCGTACCAGTTCAAATGGTATCGCCTCGGGCAACACGCTGGAAGAAGCGATCTTCTATGCCTTAACTGAGGTCATCGAGCGTGACGCCTGGTCACTTGTTGAAACTACCAGAAACACCGGCCCAAAACTCATCGATCTTCCGCCAAGAGCGGCAGAGATGCTTGCCAAATTCACCGCCGTCGGAATCGAGGTCACTCTTCGGGACATCACCTCAGATGTCGGCATCCCCACCATCGCCGCCGTTTCAGATGATATTGAACTCAAAGATCCCCGTCTCCTCACGATAGGCATGGGCACCCACACAAATCCGGAGATCGCGATGATCCGTGCTCTCTCTGAAGTGGCACAAAGCAGAGCCACCCAGATTCACGGAGCGCGTGAAGATGCAACGCTTGCAGAGTTCCGCGAGATGATGGGATACGACCGAGTGAAACGCATGAATGCCTACTGGTTCAAAGGTGATGAGTATCGTTCTGCAAACGAGATCCCAAACATTGCAACCGATGACTTCAAGACCGATATCGAGCTGATCGTCAAAAATCTTGCCGCAGTCGGACTCGATCGGGTCATCGTATTCGATCTTACTGACCCGGTCCTGCAGATACCGGTCGTTCGTGTGGTCGTTCCGGGTCTTGAATGTTATACCATCGACAACGAACGCAGAGGACAGAGGTGTGTGGATATTGAACGTCGTCGTCTTCATCGGTCCTAGTCTTGATGTGGCAACTGCCAGATCGATCCTTCCTGACGCTGTTTATTTACCCCCAGTGAAACGTGGGGACGCTTCCAGAGCCGCAGACGGAGCAAAGATCATGGTCATCATCGACGGCGTGTTCTTTCAAAATCAGGCGGTAGGTCACCGTGAACTTCTCGGTGTGATGAAAAAAGGGGTGAAGGTCTACGGCTCCTCCTCTATGGGAGCGCTTCGTGCCTCTGAACTGGATACACTCGGCATGATCGGTATTGGGAAAATATATCATCAGTACAGATCCGGTGAGATCATAGCCGATGATGAAGTGGGACTCGTCTATGATACAGAGACAGGCGTCGCCCTATCTGAACCCATGGTGAATATACGGGCAAGTTTTTCCAAAGCTTTTCTGGATGAGATCATCACCAAAGAGGAGGAGACCGCTTTATTGAAGACCTGTAAAGCGATCTATTATCCAGACCGGACGTATCGGCGGGTCGTCAAAGAAGCGCCGATCCCTGATGAAAGAAAACCGATTCTCTTGTCATGGCTCAAAATCAATGCTGTTGATCAGAAGCGGCTTGATGCGATCGAGTGCCTAACAGCAGTGAGAGATCTAAAATGAACGAACGATATGTTAGACAAACGTCACTTCTGGGAGAAGGCGGTCAGGAAAAGCTGGAAGACGCCACCGTCTTTATCGCAGGAGCTGGAGGACTAGGCTCACCAGCGTCCATGTATCTTGCCTCGGCTGGGATAGGTCAGATCAGGATCTGTGATCTGGATGTGATCGAGCTCTCTAACCTCAACCGGCAGATCCTCCACACTGAAGAACGACTCGGCACATCCAAGGCAGAGTCAGCAAAAAAGACCCTTGAACTTTTGAACCCTGAGTGTCAAGTCACGGCCTTTACGGAAATGATCGATGAATCATCCGTTCGCCGGCTTGTAGGGAATGCTGACATCATTGTTGACTGCATGGATAATTTCGCTGCCAGATTTGTTTTGAACAAAGCGGCACTCGATCTCGATCTCCCTCTCATGCACGGAGCAGTGGCCGGGTTCACCGGTCAGGCAACCCTAGTCGTCCCAAGACAAACCGCATGCCTCTCCTGCATCTTTCAAAACGCCAAAACCACCGCGAAAACACCGGTCCTTGGAGCAACTGCCGGTGTTATAGGGAGCATCCAAGCCGCTGAGGTCGTGAAGTATCTGACCGGGGTCGGTGGTACTCTTGCCGGAAAACTGCTCCTATTTGACGGAATGGAAAACACAATGGAGATATTTACCGTGAAAAAAAGCCCGCGATGTCCTATGTGCGCAACCTTATAGGCTCGCGGGAAAAATATGTAATACAATGGTACTCGAAACATTTCATCGATCACAGACCGATAAATTTCTTGGAGGGGTCTGTGGCGGAGTCGCAGAATACATCCCTGCTCCCACATGGCTTGTCCGCCTGATCTGGGTAGTTCTGACGTTCATTCCATACCTGACAGTCCCAAGTATCCTGATATATATTTTAATGTGGATCTTCGTCCCGCTTGGTCCAAAAGCCCTCGACCCGAATGTGATCGACGCTGAGTTCAAAGTTAAGGAATAACCATGCATCTGCCAGAGGATCTAACCGATCCCCCATTTTATCTCCCGCAGTTCGAGGAGGCATACCAATACATCATCAATGAATATTATGTAGCACCCCGAGATGTTGCGATCTTCATCCCTTGTGCAGTTAGAAAACCGTACAGCACAAGCCCAAGTCATAAACTGTTTCATGCACTGTTTGATGAGGTTTATCCAGACAAGGAAAGGTATCATGTGGTGATTTTTGGCACCTGTGGGACCGTTCCGGCAGAACTTGAGCTGATGTATCCGTTCGCACATTATCATTACATGCTCGGTAATGTGAAAGATCAAAAAATAAAAGATGATTTTCTGCGTATCGAAACTGAACGCATCGCCGGCTATCTGGAAAAAACAAAGGATACATATACGTACCGAATAGCCTATTGCATCGGTCTTTTTAGAAAGGCAATGGAGGCGGCCGTGCAGCAGACCGGCATTTCCGTGGAGATCTTCCCTACAAACCCTATGATCGACAAGCTCTACGATGCCGACTGTCCTTTTCCGGAAGGTAGTCTGTCGATGCAGGAGTATCTGAACGAGTTTCGAACAGCCTTACAAAATATCAGGGATCGGTAATGGCGGCACGAGAGTTAGCTGCCGTCCGTCTGGATGAGAAAAAGTCGAAGTTTTACGCTCATCTTTACGAGGTCGACTCGGCAGAAGATGTTGCAGAGGTCCGTGAACTGCATGATAAACTTTACAAAAAGGCGGCTCATCACTGTTATGCCGTCGTCTGCAGGGATTTTTCAGAAAGCAAAGCTGACGGCGAGGTCGGGTCACCCGGACGTGTTCTTGCCGAAATTCTCGCAAGACATGATCTCTCCAGTCATGTTCTGATCGTTTCCCGACTCTTTGGCGGGATCAAACTTGGACCAGCTGGTGTTGCGAGGTCTTTTCGAGAAGCAGCAAACGGTGTTGTGACTGAGTATGAGAAGAAAAGAGAGGAGTTATAATGCTCTGGATACAAGTATTGAATTATGTCTGATGCGAGATATTGCCCTTTGATCCGGGAGACCTGTATAAAGGATTCATGTCAGTGGTGGGACCCAGACTGGAAGAACTGTTCAATGAACGTTATGATAAAATATCTAAGGGCGCAGGATGTCAGGGCAACATTCGAACACAATGTTCCCGCTGAGTTCCTTGACGGAAAACGGACCTGAACGCATACTTTTTTTTCTGAGGAATGCCTGTTTTTCTACGGCGCCATATATTTAATAGGATTTACGCGGTGGCGGTTTGGACGCGGACCACTGCCGACCTCAGCTGAGTCGGAACACTCCTCAGGAGTGGTCTTAGCAGAGCAAATCTCTGATTTGCGCGTCGATAATGCCCCCCCCTTGGTGCAAAGAAGGAGATGGTCGTTGAATGAGGTGGTGAGAGGGTGATGCAAAAAAATCGGTTGAGGGGAGGGTTGGGCTCGGGAAGAGCTTGCTTGCGTGCGGGTTTTCTCTTGTCACATTACTTCTTCGTATATACAAAAAAAGATTTAGAGATAATTACGGTTCTTTCTTTTTCCTATCAACCAGACCGCCCCAATGATGAGAATGATCGCTGTGAGTACCCCAATGACCACGAAAAGAATGGTGACCAAACCGCTATCCGTCCCTTCTGTTAAAGGTGCAGACGGGGTGACCTGAACACCACTCGCTCCGGGTTGTGTGGCAAAGGTCGTTGGAGCTTGG
>DALTVZ010000147.1 GCA_029987315.1 Methanocorpusculum sp. | reverse complement strand
TCATTTTTTGATAAAAAGAATATGCCAAATATTATAATATGATCCAATCTCCAGAATCAGCAGAAGGAGGTTTAAGGGATATCCTCACAAAACTCCGCAAGCTGGATCATAGTGTCATTAATCCCTATGTTATGGAAATATTGGACGGTCATAAGTCAGGGAAGTTTGAATCAAACGAGATAATCTCTATATTACAAATCTTGGAAACATATCTCGTAAGGCGTATAATCTGTGGGATCCCAGGTCAAGGCTTGAATAAGGTCTTTATGACTTTGCATAAAGATGTCTTGAGACAGGAAGGCAATGATACGGGATATTTGGAAAAACTCAAGTACATTCTTCTCTCAAAGCAGTGGTCTGGTCGTTTCCCAACAGACATGGAGGTTCGTGAGAGTTTAGAGAATCGCAATCTCTATCAGGATATGAAGGGAACATATTTGCTTTATCTCCTGGAACGTCTGGAAAATCAGGACAACTATGAAGTGGTGGATCTGCAAAAACTCATCTTGGATGGTCAACTGAGTATTGAACATATCATGCCTCAGACATTATCCGATAAATGGAAGGAGGAACTTGGAGGTTCTGAGACCGCATTACAGGTTCATGATCAATGGTTGCATAAACTGGCAAATCTTTCGTTAACTGCATATAACTCAACATACAGCAATAACTCATTTTTTGATAAAAAGAATATGCCAAAGGGATTTAAAGAGAGTCACCTGAAGTTGAATCACTATGTTGCGAACTGTGATAAGTGGACTGAGGAGGAGCTCATTGAAAGGAATGGTCAGTTAACGACCCTCGCTTTGAAGGTATGGCCGGGGCTTATTTCTTCTTTTGTTCCGGCACAAAAAGAGGGAAATACTTTTTCGCTGGATGAGGATGTTGATTTATACAACAGAAACATTTACTCCTTTACTTTTTCCGGGACAAAATACAGCGTGAAAAACTGGCGTGAGTTTCTCGTCTCCGTAATTAGTTTACTCCATGAAAGAGATGTTACGATTCTTCAGGAGCTTGCTCTTTCATCCGAAAAAACTCCTGTAGCCCAGGCTATTTCAACAAGTGAAGATGTTTTTTCTAAGAGTGATTCTCGGTGTATTGCTGAGGGCATATATTTGAGAGTTCACGGTGATGCCCCTTCAAAAATATCTTTGATCAAAAAGTATCTGAAACTCTTTGATGTTGAACCTGGAGAAATCTCGATTACTGTATCTAATCCGGTTGCATCAACAGTCAAATCTGTTAGTTCCCAAGAGAGAGCAGAAATATATTTCAAATTCTGGGATCAACTCCTCATTGAAATAAATACCAAAACAGATATCTACCAAAATAGAACTCCAAACATAAGTGGTTGGCTTACTGCAAAATCGATTCTTGGCGGCGCCATGAGCTATTATATGTCAATTAGTCTAAAGAGATGCACAGTCGGATTCCGATGCAGCAATAATGACAGAATGAAGAATAAGAAACTGTACGACTATATTTACTCACAGAAAAATGAGATCGAAAATAAAATAGGTCTGCCAATTTATTGGGAAAGAGGGGATACTCTCCAGATCTCCCATTTATCTATTAGGATCGACGATATAGATATTGTGGATGAATCCACCTGGCCACAAATAAATTCGTTCATTGTTGGAAATATGGTTACTTTGTCTGAAGTTTTAACCCCCATCCTGGAAAAATATTAGGATAGACAATCATACAATAGATTTCATCCCTTTTTTATCAGGAAGCCGCAGATTGTACCCGTTTGGGCTCATTCGCGGTTCAATAATCTCATACATCCACACCCAACCGTAACCTCTCTAAAATTGACGGGTGGAACTCTCACATTCATCCGCCCCTGTCCCCCTTTTCGTGAATTTCGTTGATTTTGGTGGGTTTCGTGTGGGCGGGGTGAGCCGTCAGGCTCGCCCTTAGCTGAGCAAATCTTTGATTTGCGAGGGGGACGGGGGAGGGAGCCTCATGTATTCCCCCTCTCTCATCTTTTTGATTTTCGTGTTTTCGTTTTTATTTTCGTGAATTTAGTGTGATGGATACGTACATCCAAAAGAATCCAATACACGAAACCTAAGCACACCAAAAAAATAGATTCTACCCCCTCCAAAAAAAATCAGCATCCGAAAAATAAGGGTAAAATCATCTTTCGAAATTTACACTCTACCCTTTGCAAGCGTATACACCCGGGATTTTTCCTTAGCCCCGGCATACACGAAGCCCCCCTTTTCCAAGACCCTTTGCGATGCCGCATTCCACTCATACGGCTCGGCGAAGATCTCCTCGATCGGGAAGGTGCAAAATGCCCGGTCGCATATTTCTTTGATCATCTTCGTCACGATCCCTTTGCCCCAGTAGGGTTTGCCGATCCAGTAACCCAGTTCTGCCACTCCGTCGCCACGGCAGAATACGCTGATGCTACCGATCGCTGTATCATCTGCGGTGATCGCGAGGCAGAGATTTTTCGCCGGATCCTGCTGATGACAAAAAGCGATGAATGCTTTTGCATCATCGAGGGTGTACGGCGAAGGAAACCCTGCCCGCAGATTCTTCACGAGCAGAGGCTCGTTGGCAAAAAAAGCAAGGGAAGGAGCATCACGCTCTTCCCAGTTTCGTAAACCGATCTGCAAAGCTTTCACTCTATAATCTGACTCTCGGCGAATTTGTCTTCGGTGGCAAGCAGAAACTCCGAGGACTGGGTGATTGCGCTCTTTGAACAGATATCTGTACACTGACCGCAGAATATACAATTTGCAACGTAGATCCTGATCCTTTTCTCGGGACGTTTTTTCTCTTCTCCCTCTTTTACTGGAGGTATGGGGTAGGTCACCAGTTCGATCGCATGTGACGGACAGACCTTTATACAGAGCGTGCAACCGTTGCAAAGCGACCTGTCGTAGACAAGTTTGCCCCGCATACCCACCGGCGTCTCAACAGGGGGAGTGAGTACAGCTTTTCCTGATTTCACCTGATCCAGAAAACCGGTGATCGTTTTCGGGAGGCGTGCTGCCGGAAAAAGATTCGTGACCGGTTTTTTTACCACCTGGACGAGGATCTCTTTGAGCATCGGCAGCATCTCAGACACCTCCCATCAAAAAGGCATCCAGCATCAGGAAAATGATGGCTGCGATACCAAGCCCGCAGAAGATGAACCAGTAAACTTTGACGACCTGGGTTATTCTAAATCTCGCCATCATTGTTCTGATAACGGTCACGGAGAAGATCGATACCAGGACCACCTTCGCGAAGAAAAAGACAAGGTCGATCAATGCTGCTCCAACTCCTGTGAGGCCAAGCACCGGCGAAAGATTCCATGGAAGAAGGATGATCACGCCAAACGCGATCATCGCAACGGTTTTTACCGCCTGAGCAAGTGAAAAGACACCAAGGTTTCTGCCTGAGTACTCGACTAAAATACCGCCGGCAAGTTCTGTTTCCGCTTCGGGTGTATCAAACGGCACCTTCGAGAGCTCTGCGGGCGTGATCCAGGTAAAGAGTATCACAAGGATCAGGAGACCAACGACCCCGAGCGGGCCAACGACATCCCAGACCGATGTCTGCATAAGTGTAATAAAGGAGAACGGCTCGGCAACATTGGCGGCCATGAGTCTCCAGGCGATGATGATAACCGAGACCGCGAGCGGAAGTTCGTAGGCGATCATCGAAACCATTTCACGCTGGGCACCAACGGTGGCATATGGTGAACCTGATGCAAAACCGCCGATCACCAGGGCGAGTGACGGAACGATCAGGAGATAGAGGACGAGGATCATGTCGCCGGCTTCTCCAAGGATCGGGGCCAGGCTTCCAAAGGGCAGGTACATCAGTATTGCGATGGAGGAGGCGAGGGCAACGATCGGCATCAGATTAAAGAGCCAGGGTATCGCATTTGCCGGCACGATGCTCTGTTTGGTGAACAGTTTTCTCACATCGGTGAACGGCTGAGAGAGAGGGGGGCCCATACGCGCCTGCATGTGGGCGACGATCAGCCGGTCGATCCCGGCGAGGAACAGACCGATGACCATTGCGATCAAAGCGAGAACGATGGTTCCACCGACCGCAGAAAGAAGGATGTTCATTGCATCATCCTCCTGGACTTCTCGTAGGACATCTTTGCAAGCTGCTCCTTCGTGAAGATCTTTGTCGAGCCATTATCCGTGACCGCGACACGATCGGTGCATGACATGCATGGATCGATCGATGCTATGATGACCGGGATGTCGGCAAGCTGAGCACCTTTGAGAATGATTGGCCAGACATGAGCATTACTATATGTCGATGCCTTGACCTTCCATGCGATTGGTGCTTCAGCTCCATCCATGGCAACATAATGGACCGCTTCCCCTCTCGGGGCTTCGTGGCGTCCGACCGCTTCGCCGGATGCTTTTTTGCAGACTGAGAGGATCTTTGCGACCTTTTCCTCCCAGATGACGGGGCCAGAAGGCATGTTGTCGAGGCATGTCTCGATGATCTCGATCGATTGAGCTACCTCAAAGATGCGGACAACGATCCTGTCATAGGTGTCACCGTTCACAGTGCTGCCGTATATGGTCGGCATGACCGGTTTTAAGTCAAGGTCGCCGTATGCACAGTAGGGGTAGTCAACTCGAAGATCTGCGGTAACGCCGGATGCACGCGAAGTAGGTCCGACGGCAGAATACGCCATCGCGGTCTCAAACGAAAGAAGACCTGTGCCGACACAACGTGATTTTATCACCGCGTCTTCGAGGAACAGCTTTTTTAGTTTGCCGAATACTTCCTTGTAATTGTTCAGGCATTTGCGGATCTTTGCGTACTGATCTTCGGTGATATCACGGCGTGTTCCGCCGATCTGGATGATATCGTAGTTTATCCTGTTCCCGGTGATCAGCTCGATCGCGTCCATTGCGTCCTCCCTGACTCTCCAGGCAAGATGGAACAGCGTGTCGAATCCAAGTTCGTGGGCAGCAACCCCTGCCCAAAGCAGGTGTGACTGGATACGTTCGAACTCGGCGATGATCGTTCTTACATAATCGCCCCGTTCTGGAACGGTGATGTCGGCGATCTGCTCGACCGCCCGTGCGAAGGAAAGCGAGTGGGTAACTCCGCAGATTCCGCAGATACGATCTGTTAGGTGCACGATCTGGACCGGGTTTCGGGAGAGACCCATCCATTCGATGCCTCTGTGGGTCTGACCTGGTGTGAAGTCGGCTGAGATGACCTCCTCCCCAACAACGGTGAGTTCGATATGCACCGGCTCTTTTAATGCCGGGTGGATCGGACCTACCGGGACGATGTATGGCGCATTTCCTGCCATTTACTCATCCCCCAGTGGTGCAGGCGGGCGATTTTCCGGTCTGCCGCATGCCCACAGATTTTTGATCATCGAGTCCGGGATCCTCTTCTCGTCCTTTCGGAGTGGATAGATATCCTTTGGGAAGTCCTGCGGCAGGAAAAATTTGTGTTTTGCTTCCGGCAGTCCGTCGACGATGATGCCAAGATACTCCCGTTTTTCCTGTTCGGTGAATGCCGCCCCTTCCATCAGATCGGTGATCGTCGGGATATGCGGGTCGGCTTTCGGAAGATCAAAGGAAAAGATAAGCATGAACTCGGTCTTTTCGATCCCGCCGTAAAGCGAGAAGATGTACTGGATCCTTAAGTGTGGATCCTTTGCTCCCTTGTCGTATCCTGAGATGCAGGACAGATGAGGGTATCTGATCTTCATCAGTTCTTCGACCGCCTGATGGATCGAATCTCTCTGGATCGTGATCCAGACATTGCTGCTTTCCCGTTTCTTCGCTCCTTCGGCTCTGACCCTGATGGAGGAGTCCAGCATAGAATCGCCGAGTGAGGCTTTGAGTTTATCCACCACCTCTGCGGGGGTATATATTTCGTCCATTATTTTCCTCCTGCAAGTCGTTCTAATTTCGCTATCGCGGTAACTACACCGTTGATGATCGCCTCGGGCCTTGGTCCGCATCCGGGAACGTACACATCCACAGGGATGATCTGGTCGACAGGGCCTGCCAGGTTATAGGATGTGGAAAACACACCGCCAGACTGACCGCAGGTCCCAACCACCATGACAACTTTCGGTGAGGGCATCTGGGCATATACACGCCGCAGACGG
>DALTVZ010000146.1 GCA_029987315.1 Methanocorpusculum sp. | reverse complement strand
TCAACGTGTTTCAGGTTGATAGTAATATCAATACTTTCCTGGAACTTACGCTCGGGGGCCTGCTTGAGTGCTGCCGTAACAGCTGTTATAATTTGGGTTCTTTCAACCATTTGATGAAGCCTCCCATAGTTCTTCGACTGGGGTGTTCCCCAATCTCCTATGGTTTTGTTCTCTACTACTGTACATTTTTTTACGTGGAAAATCCACGTACCCGATTGAAGCGGTGCGAACTATATCACTTACGCGAGATGTTCGTCCCACTCGCCTGCATTGACAGCGGCAATTGCCTGTTTGGCAGTTTTGCCTTCGACGGTTACACCAACGGAAACGCAGGTGCCCATGACTTCTTTTGCGGCCGTTTTCAGGTCGTATGAGAGCATGGAATCCATCTTCATCTTTGCAATGCGAATGACAGCTTCAAGCGGCAGATTACCAACTGCCTGAGTGTTCGGAGTGCCGGAACCCTTTTCGACTCCCGCTTCTTTCATTACAAGAGCGGTTGTCGGAGGAATACCGACTGTTAACGTGAAGTTCTTTTTGTCATCGACCATTACCGTTACCGGAACAGACATGCCATTGAACGACGCAGTCTTTTTGTTGATCTCATCAACGACTGCTTTTACGTTGATCCCAAGGGGACCCAGTGCCGGACCGAGTGGCGGTCCTGCAGTTGCTCTACCGCCGGGTACCAGTACCTCGACTGTTTCTGCCATTGTATCACCGTATGTTGGCGCATACCCGAAGGTAGCCCAACATTGGTTCACTAAGGTCTACTTGTGAGGTCATAAACCTACTGGAAAAATACCCCACTAAAAAGAGATGGATTGGAGATTGGAGTTGATTTTTTCGCATTCACGCGAAATAAATTGAGTTCAATCCTGATTACGATCGATCACACGGACGTTATCGCCGCGGATCGTGATCGGGATGGGGACGATCGATTCGTAGAGTTCAACGGTGATTTCTTCTTTTGCACGATCAACGCGCTTGACCACGGCTTTCTCACCCTTGAACGGACCGGCGATAAGTTCCACGATTGTTCCTTCGTCGATACCAGATACGGCCGGTTTTGGAACGAGGAAATGTTTGATCTCTTCCAGGGATGTCTCATTCTTTAAGACGATTCTCGCATGAGCGATCGATTCAACAAGTTCTTCGATCCTTGCGTGTTCTTCTGGACTTTCCACGAAGACATAGCCTTTGATATCTTCAGGCACAACTACGGCTGTGACAACGACGTCCGTCATATTGTTTTCGATTGCTTGACGGATGTTGTCTGCAACTGTCCGCTCGTGCTTGGATGTCGTCTTTAAGATGTAGTAGTGATTGCCAAACTTTGATTCAGTCATAATCACGGGAGCAGATATGCAAATATTAGATATATCAGGAAACCGAGAACGCCGATGAGTAAAATACCTACTGCGGCTACTGCGGAAATTTTCCAGAACTCATCTTTCGTAGGTCTGCGGGCAAGTTTCAGAACACGGATATATTTTCTGAAAAATTCTGAAATACTTGCTTTTGTAATCTCCGGTTTCTTTATATTAATGGGAGGGATTACCTTTTTTTCATCGGTTTTTTTCTCGTTTTTAGCCATGTATTCACCTCAGGAAGTCAATCTCAAACTTTGAGCGCTGGACCTGACTCGATTGTGATGCCCTAGATATTTGTTCCTGCTTACCATAAATCTGTGGTGATTGGACACCCGTTACGATGAGCATGGTCCGCATGCGGCCTTCCATCTTCGGATCGATCTGAACACCCCAGATAATGCGTGCAGCAGGGTCGATCCTCTGATAAACTTCCTGCACGACACCTTCTGCTTCTACCATCGTCATATCCGGTCCGCCGATGACGTTGATGAGAGCGGCTGTCGCGCCGGTGATGTCAACATCAAGAAGAGGAGAGCGCAGAGCTTTCTTGATCGAATCGGTTGCTTTATCCTCGCTGTCAGACTCACCAACACCGATCATTGCAATTCCACCCTGTTCCATAACGGTCCGGACATCAGCAAAGTCAAGGTTAACAAGACCTGGGAGAGTGATAAGTTCGGTGATGCCTTTCACAGCACGCATCAGAACTTCATCGGAAACTTTGAATGCCTGGGCAAGCGGAAGGCGTGGAACAACCTCAAGGATACGGTCGTTAGGTATTACGATTACCGTATCGGCTACTTCTCGGAGACGTTCCAGACCGATCTCAGCATTTTCCATTCTGGTAGCACTTTCACTCGTAAAAGGCAGAGTGACAATAGCAATGGTCAAGGCGCCGATTTCTTTTGCAACTCTTGCAACGACCGGGGCTGAGCCAGTACCAGTACCTCCACCAAGACCGGCGGTAACAAATACCATGTTGCTGCCGGCAAGGGCCTGACGAATTACGTCTTCACTTTCGACAGCAGCTTCCTCACCACGCTGGGGAATCGCGCCGGCACCTAGACCTTTGGTTGTCTGGCGTCCGATAAGTATTCTGCGACCCACACGACCGCGAAGCATGGAAAGATGCTGGGCATCGGTGTTCAGGGCATAAATCTCTGCACCCTCGACCCCTTCCTCATAGACCCGAGCAACGGTGTTGCATCCTCCGCCACCACAGCCGATAACAGTGATTTTTGTGCGCAGAGCATCGAGGATCTCATCGAATTCCTCGTCTTCATCTGTTGGTGTTGTCTTGTTAGCGGAAAAACTATATTGACTGGAATAGTCAACATCGGATTTTGGCTGCTCCTTCTTTATAGCAGGAGCCTGGATAGGAGCAGTTGCTCGAACTGGCTCCGGTTTCTGTGGACGGGGCGCGTAGGTTTTTGCACCGAGGTCAGCTTCAGTTTCCGCGTCATAAATTGCGGAAACAGGCGTGTCGTCGCGTGCAACATCTTCGAACCGTTTGCGTGATAATGCTTCTTCTACAATTGATCTCATGAGTAATGCTCCAATCCCGGTATTTTGATGGATGTCTTGACCACTTTTGTGACCAGATCCGGCGTGATCGTTCTGCCGTCTAGGAGAGTCACTGATTTTCCAGCAACGAGCTGCCCAAACAACGGACCTGATGAGACCCCAAGCATGCGCGCGAGTCCAGGGTCAAACTGCCGGCGGGTTATTGTGATATGATCACCTTCCACCAAACTATCCTGTGTACGTGTTATTTGTTGAACGGATAAGACTATTAAATCACCTGATACCTGCCGCCTGTTTTTGGCAGAGGTCAACAGGGTTGGCATAAGTTTACCCCCTTTTCCAGTTGTGTGAAAGATATTTCCCATTTTGTCCAACTCTAACAATAAAACATCCTCGTAACCCATAAATGCCGCAGAGAAGAGATCCAATGGAAGGATTATTACCGAGGGTTCCTCATCCAGAATCCTGCCATGAGGGAAGATTTTTAGATCCGGGTCTGTTTTAAAGGCCATGTCCCGGTAGGCACACCATGTTTCAAATGACATCGAGTTGATTTTTCGCAGGTCTCCTTCGGTGATCTCTTCCAAACCAACATCTGAAAGTATCTCTTTAATGTGAAAAATTTCTTGTTTTGACAGAGCTTTGTGATCCACATGCGCGGCAGACACACCGCCTGATTTCTGGATCATCTGAGAAACCATCTCTGCAGAAACGGAACCGACATCACGCGTATGCATCATATGCCCAAACGCTCCCTTCGTCTCAAGGCCGATGGCTGTTTGACGAGCCGCATAATGCGTCCCCCCAAACCCTATCATCGGGATGCTCTCAGGAGATGGAGATGCATACAAAACACTTTTTGCCGCAGCATCACAGGCAAAGACATCGTTCCACTCTTTTTCAGTACTGCCCACCTCGACAAAAAAGAAAGGTACTGGTAGATCGGTTGGACCATGATGGGTGATCTCATATGAGACCCGATAACCCTCTGGAGCGAACGCCGCATGGTTCTGCAGGATGGACTTCATCCAAGCAGTATGGGTCATCCCCAGTTCTCGGTCGCGACCGCCCAGTCCGGCAACCCCAAAGTTTCCTGCTGGATGAACGGTCAGGACCGGAACAGGATGTACACTTGAGTGTCGCGAAACAATAATGATGAGATCGGCTTCAGGATTGAATGCGGTTTTTTCCGCGTGGATAATCCTTCCCGGGACAGTGTGAAACGTCACCTCATTTCCCTTGAAAAGAGGGAAGCCCCCCTCTGGGGGATCATTCAGAAGCGTATCGATAGCCGCCCGAATATTTTTTCCAGCCGAGTCAGAGTCGGAATTCACTATATCGATGATCATATCACAAATACCCAATGCCCGTCAGCGCAGAGAAGATCCACAGAATAACAAATATCACCGGAACGTGGACAAGATAAATGAAAAGCGTGACCGCGCCATTCCCGAGCTTGGAAAGGCCTACCCCGATTTTCCCGGGCTCACGCATGGAAAATCCCCGAACACCATGTGGGTAAAAGACATTCCCAAGGCCAACTCCCAGAAGAAGCACACCAAACCAAGGAAAGAGCGGGAAATAGTCCTGAGTATACATCATAAAATCTTCAGCATGGATCCCAAGAGGGTAGAGCCAGGACGGGTCATTGATGTACGGAAAAATGAATGCTCCTATGGCAATGATGATGATGCCAATAATGATATTCCATTTCCCATATCTAAGAAGTGGGATAGCAAGAAGCATGGAGAAACCAAGCATATGCAGGAATCCGAACTTGATGAATGCATCACTCCCAAGGAAAACAGATGCACCGATCCAGCTTCCGATCGTAATACAAAAGCCGATTGCGAGCAAAAACAATGCCTTGATGACAAGAGCCCTGTAATACTCCTTCGACGTCTTACCTCGCATCCGTTCATGACGAAGGATCATGGCAATGCCTGCAAGAAGAACGAAAATCCCCGAACCAAGAATATACGTATTATAGTACGAGAAGAATCTGGCATCTTCCACGATAAGATGGAAGAGAACAAAACATGCGAGGAGATGGTAAAAGAGCATTCCCAAGATAGCCAGACCCCGGATCGCATCGATCTCCCAATACCGCTCGCTTGGCGGATCACCCGACATGTCCGGCATTGCCTGACCCGGTATCCCTTTTTCCAACATTTCACCACCCATAACTCTAGCCATATTGATTTTGTATATCTAAGTACTTTCTTAACATCTAAACAGAACCGATCCCAGTGATCATACTCAAAGCCCATAAGATAACAAAGAAGATCGGCATGTGGACGAGATAGATGATAAGGGTCACTTTTCCGTACCCCATCTTTGCAAAGAACCTGCCAAGGACCCCAGGTTTTCTCACAGAAAACGACCTGACGCCTTTCGGATAGAAGATATTGCCAAGGCCGATCCCTAGTAGAATAAATCCGCTCCATGGGAATAGCGGGAAGTAGTCAGGTGTGTGCTGGAGAAAATCGGCCCCGTGGATCCCAAGAGGATAGAGCCAACCGGGCTCCTGAATCCCCGGCATTATGAAACAGCCAATCAAAACGATCACTATTCCAAAAAGGATGTTCCATTTGCCAAATCTGAGAAGTGGGATCGAAATGAGCATCGAAATACTCAACATGTGGAGGAATCCAAACTTGATGAACACATCATTGTTATAGATGACCACAGAAGCAAGCCAAGTCAGAGCCGTTATACACATGGCTATGAAAAGCAGAACCAGCGCTTTTTTTGCGATGTTCCGATAATACGCCTCCATAGGTTTTCCAAACATACGGTTATACCGCAGAACGAGTGCCACGCCGGCGATCAAAATGAATGCTGCAGAGACGACGACATACGATTTATAATAGAAGAGAAACTGTGGGGTCTCCTCAAGGATATGAAACATCACAAGAATTGCGAGAAGATGGAAGAAGAGCATACCAAATAGAGCAAGACCCCGGATCGCGTCGATCTCCCAATATCGTTCACATCTTACCAATGGGGAAGAACCCGAAGTTACACACTGCCCTACATCGCTCATAGTTTCAGGCATGTTTGTTTTTAGCAGATAAGTAGTTAATGTGAAAATTATTCAGAGATAGCCGATCGGAAAGCCGCAGAGTCCTGATATTACCACGATGATAAGAAGAACAGCACCTATCACCGGAACGTGGATGAGATATATCTGAAGGGGGTAACGACCGATAACTGCCAAAAATTGGCCAATTTTTCCAGCAGGGCGCAGATAATATCTCCGTATGCCGTTCGGATACAGGAGAGAACCAAAGAAAACGCCAAGCAGCATAACACCTGCCCAAGGAAACACTGGGAAAAAATCACGCGGAATAAAATCCGGTGGTAAGATCCCAATGATCATCAGCCAAGCAGGCCCTTTGACCGTTTCGAAAATAAGGCCAAGAAGGATGAAAAATATCGCAGGAACAAGACTCCATTTCCCAAATCGTAGGAAAGGGATACAAAGTATCATGGATAAGCCCATCATCTGCAGAAAGTTGAAGTACATATACCGTCCGTCGTTTATGAAAATCAGTATCAAAAGGGAGGCGATGACGGAGACACAGACCCCGATCAAAATAATTTCTATCCCGCGTTTCAGAATGGCAGTATAATACGCACGACGCGGCTGGTCGAGCATACGTCCGTGACGGAGAATAAGGGAAGTCCCCGATATTATGACAAAAACGCTTGTCCCAAAAGGAAGATAGGAGCCAAGCCCCAGCCAAACATCCACATCCATTATGTGAAAGACGCCAAAAAGAAAGATGGTGTGCAAAAGTATCATCGCCAGAAGCGAGAGACCTCGAATCGCATCGATCTCCCAGTACCGTTCCTTTACCGGGGCGAGACAAACATCATCCATGTGCATTATTATTAGAGCGGGGGCATTAAGAAGTTCATTATCAGTGTGGGAGAACGCTTGACAGAACGCAAAAAAATCAGTAGACTTTCTTTGCCAGTTCTCTCACCAACCCAAAAAGTTCCGGCGAGACCCACAGAGGATCACAATATTTTTCATAGATACATAACCGTTCCCGGACCTCATACCCCCGTGCGATATTCTTCAATGCCTCAAGCGCCGGCCAAGGATGTTCCGGGTTGATGTAATCGATCGTCACCGGTGACACGCCACCAAGATCGGTCACCCCTAAATCGAGCATAAGGGAAGCGTCGGCAAGATTGGGCGGAATCTGAATAGCCACATCTGATGGCAGAATCTCTTTTGCAAGCAGGATCGTATCTGCGATGACCTCGGTCGAAGCTCCCAGATAAGATGCCATATCAGTCCCGGCTTTTGGGCAGAAATTCTGAACGATCACCTCCTGGATGTGTCCGTATTTTTTATGCAGATCACGGATAACTTCAAGCGACTCTATCCGATCATCTATTTTCTCGCCGATCCCAAGAAGAAGTCCGGTTGTAAACGGAATCTTCAGCCTGCCGGCATTCTCCATCATTTCGATCCTTACCAAAGGATCTTTTCCCGGGCTATGGGCATGAGCTGGGATCTCGGCTGTTGTTTCGAGCATCAGACCCATACTCGCGTTCACATGCCGAAGTTCCTCCAATTCCTCATAAGTGAGGATCCCGGCATTTGTATGCGGCAAGATCCCAAGAGAGATCGCATATCGGCTCATATCTTTGCAGTAGGCAAGAATATTCGGATATCCAATGCGATTTATATGCTTGGTGAACCCGATCTCTCTCTCGGGACGTTCGCCAAAGGTGAACAAGGCCTCGGTACAGGAGAACGCCGCCCCGCGGTCAAGAATGGAAATGACCGCCTCTTTTGGCATAACACATCCTTCGGCCACCGGTGATTTAAATGAGCAGTAGCCGCAGGCATTTGCACAGACATTTGTCAGCGGAAGAAAGACATTGCGTGAAAACGTGATTACCCGCATTTCACGTCCCCCACATCTCGAAGACGACGGCTGATAAAAATACAGGCAAGTGAAAGGATCAGACAAAGACCGGCAAGAAGGTACAGAGCAACTGCATCGCCGATCAGCAGTCCTAAGATCGCGGAGATGATTGCTGCGACTAACAGTCCTCTTCCCCAATACTCAAAAAGTATTCTGTAAGAAACCACAATATTAGTATCATTCGAGGTGTAGATACATCAACTTATATTATTCTACGAGAGCATATTCATGTATCTTATGATCAACATGTTCTTGGAATTGTTCGATGGAGTGTTCTGGCTTTTTCAGTTTCTCGTCATAATAGTGGATATCGCCGCATGTATAACAGTCGTGTTTCTAGAAAGACGCAATCCTCAGACGGCGATAACTTGGCTTCTGGTGATGATATTTCTACCGATCGTGGGATTAATTATGTATCTATTCTTCGGCAGACATCTGTATGGTTCCCATATCTTTAGCAAAAAGACAGAGATGGATCTGATTCTTGCATGTCAGGCAGAAGAACAGTTCCATAAGATCACAGAAAAAGCACTGGAGCTCGCTCCCAACATATCGCGGTTTGACAGCACGATTGCCCTGCTTCTTAGCCTAGACAAAGCAGTATTAACAAGAAATAATGAGATAACCCTCTATATCGACGGTGAAAAAATGTTCGCCGCCTTCAAAGAGGAGGTGGCAAAAGCGCGCCATCACATCCATCTGGAGTACTTCATTATTCGCGACGATGAATTGGGAAGTCAGATTATAGAACTTCTTGCACAAAAAGCCGCAGAGGGAGTCGAAGTTAGAGCAATCTTCGATGCAGCCGGAACGTTTTCCTTGAAAAAGGAGTTCTTCGCTCCACTGAAAAAAGCGGGGGGAGATGTGAGGATCTTTTTCCCGCTCAAGGTCCCATTTCTCAACACAAGGCTGCACTTCAGAAACCACCGTAAAATCCTGGTCATTGACGGCAAAATAGGATTTATCGGAGGATTCAATATCGGTGACGAATATCTTGGCAAAGGTCCAATGGGCTATTGGCGTGACACGCATCTACGTATCCACGGAAAAGCCGTTGTTGCCTTGCAGACCAGATTTATTATGGACTGGGATTATGCAGCACAAGATGCCCAGATTTCAGTGGAAAGTACAGATAGCCCCTACTATCCGGAGGATGGATTCCAGGATGTGGTCGGACATTCATATGTTCAGATCGTCTCATCGGGACCTGATTCAGCTGAAAAAGCGATATATTCTGGGTATATGAGCCTGATCGGCCATGCAAAGGAGTCGATATACATCCACACCCCATACTTCATCCCAGACGAGCCGATGCTTACCGGACTTATGCTTGCGGCACGCTCCGGCATAGATGTCAGGATCGTTATACCCTGCAAACCAGATCATCCGTTTGTGTACTGGGCAAATCATTCCTATCTTGGAGACCTGCTTGCCGCAGGAGTTCGCGGATACACATACAACGACGGTTTTATCCATAGTAAAACAGGGATCTTCGACGGGATAGGGACAACGATTGGTACCGCCAACTGGGATATCAGAAGTTTTAAACTGAACTTCGAAACAAACGCGTTTGTCTATGATCTTGAGTTTGGAAAAATGATAAACCAGATATTCCTTTCTGAGTTGGAAACGAACTGCACGGAGATCACGCTTGAAGAGTACAATAAACGATCTGTATCTGTACGGATAAAAGAGGGAATCTCTCGCTTGTTCTCAGCATTGCTCTAAATTATTTCCAATAATTTATTTATGGTGAAGAGAATCGGTAGAAAATATATAGTATGTTCTTTATACAATTTTCTTGCCGATCACCCTGCTTTCCTCTTTTTTGACATCGGCATTAGGAAGGAGAGAGAATGACTATGATTTCATTCTCATCCAGCTCTGCCGTGCATGTACCATCATTGCCGGAGCTACATATGGAATATATTCCGGAGTCATACATGCCCCCATCAACAGATTCTGTCCAGAGGATCGGGTCATCCCGCATACCCCTGTTTTTTTGCATCTGACATTCTCTAGAAACTCCACAGGGGTCTGATCAGCATAGCCAACTGTGACCGCCCGACCAACTTCCCAAATAACGTGGGCGTCCGACCCGCCGGTCATACACATTGCTTTTTTTTGTGCATACACCTCGGCCCGTAGATTATTTCGGATAGACATACCGCTGCAGATGACCTCAAGGCCATCAAGCTGAGATGCCACGTGAGGCTGGACAACTCCCGTATCGATCCCCTTCATCACACCCCTTACACTCATCCCATATCCATACGGATGAGCAGCTATCACAAAACCACCGGCATTTTTTGCGTCAGTGATGATCTTCTCTGTTGAAATGTTCACTGCCATATGCGGACATTTGCCCCAGTGATCGAATATTGAAGTGGTGTAATACGAATCAAGATCACGGTAAGTATCGAAATAGATCAGAATGTGTGGGCCTTCCAGAGCAGAGACCTCGATCCCTGGTATGATATTATCAGAATATTGAAGTGCCTCCTTTATGCCGGAGATGACATTATGATCAGTGATCGCGGCGGATAACCCGTTTTTATTGAGAAATTTGGCAAGTGTCTTTGGCACAGTATGCCCGTCTGAAGCGGACGTGTGAACGTGCATATCGAAGCCTTTACTTTCATCGTCCTTTACAAAAGGAGCATGTTGGACACTGCTTTGCATTTGTTTGTTTTATGTTGGAGCCAAGAGGACAAAAAGTAATTGGCATCGGCATAAATTTCACATAATATAACAAATTAAAATCAATAGGTTGATTTTTTTATATTTTTTTGAGTATAAACGAGGCGGTAACTTGACGTCATACACAGGTAATTCAGGAATGATTGAAAATGTTATCTTTTATGGAGGCGATCTGATTAGCATAAAATTGCTGATGAGATGAGAAAAATTCAAAACAGAAAAAAAATATTTAGGTTTCACACAGGCACATTGCCCATGTGAAACGATCCGATGACCCGTGAGACGTAAAAAATTAATCGAGGTAATCTTTCGGAGTCGGGATCTGTTCTTTCAGACCCTTTCTCTTTCGAATACCCATAACGATCTCGGAAAGCATTCCCTGTGGAACAGGGGCGAAACCAGCGAACTCAGTAGACCACATTGCACGGCCTTCGGTTGCTGAACGGATATCTCCGGCGAAACCAAAGAGCTCGGCGACCGGTGCTTCACCATTGACCACGATCTGGTCACCTTCAGACTCAGTCGTAGACAGAGTTCCGCGGCGTCCCTGGATCTGGGAGATCGCTGCACCCATCTGATTCTCCGGAACAGTGATCTGGATCCTCTGGATCGGTTCAAGAAGTGTGTCGCCAGCCATAAGAAGAGCTGCCTTCATACCACCGCGAACTGCAGGGATGACCTGTCCGGGACCACGGTGGATAGCATCCTCGTGAAGCTTCACATCGTGGAGTTTGATCAGAACATTCTGAACCTGCTCATCAGCAAGCGGTCCACCGTCAAGTGCCTCGTGAACACCATCGAGAATAAGTTCCATCGTTTCATTGAGATACTGGATACCTTTCGTGCAGTCAATGAACATATTCGAGTTATAAATATCCTTAACGGACTTGGCTTCATCCTTGTCCATACCAAGTGCTACAAGAGCATCACGGCGGGGGAAGTTTTCCATGTTCATCGAGATCTCACCAGCTCTGAGAGCCAGCCGGATCGGTTCTGGCATAGGCTCAACAGATAAGAAGAATCTGTTATGTCTGTTTGGAGACTTACCTTCAACAGTACCATCAAGCGGCTTTGAGACCGTCTCACGGTAGACAACGATTGGCGGAGAGGTGACAATTTCTACACCCTTATCTCTCTTGATACGACCGGTAACGACCTCAAGGTGGAGTTCGCCCATACCGGCAATCAGGTGTTCGCCCGTCTCTTCATTGATGTTGATACGGACAGTTGGGTCTTCCTTTCCGACCTGGTGAAGAACTTCGATAAGTTTTGGAAGATCCTTCATGTTCTTTGCTTCGAC
Organism: Methanocorpusculum sp.; assembly: GCA_029987315.1. Classification (GTDB taxonomy): domain Archaea; phylum Halobacteriota; class Methanomicrobia; order Methanomicrobiales; family Methanocorpusculaceae; genus Methanocorpusculum. The sequence continues at coordinate 2,757 of DALTVZ010000146.1, read as the reverse complement.
CGCGACGGTCATGACAGGTTCTGAGTAGTGTTTAAGGGACTCAAACGGCGTCATATCCTTATAGGTCGAAACTGTTGAACCAACGATTGCGTCACCGAGACCAGATACGGCTGCAATGTTACCTGCAACGACCTTTTCCACATCAACACGGGTCGGACCCATAAAGATACCAACGAGCTGAAGTCTGTTTGCCTTGCCTGACGTACCGGAGATATAGACCTCCTGACCGCGGGTGAGCGTTCCTGAGAACAGTCTGCCGGTGGCGATCTCTCCTGCATGTTTATCAAAGGAGATGTCAGTGATCATCATGGCGACCGGACCTTTGGCATCGCATGCGTACATGGATTTTCCAACCTCCGACTCAACATCGCCGTGCCAGATGATGTTACATCTCTTACCCTGTGCCTGAAGGGGGTTTGGAAGGAAATGCACGACCATATCGAGAAGTACTGCATGAAGCGGGGATGCCTTTGCAAGATATTTCATATCGCCTTCGTTACACTTGTCGATAACGGTCTGCAGTGAAACCCCAGTCGTCTTGATGTAAGGGATCGAAATAGCCCAGTTGTAAAGAGCTGAACCAAAAGCGACGTTTCCTTTCATTGGATCGAGTTTCCATCCACCTTTGGTGTAGAGTTCCTCGTTCATGCCTTTGATGAGCTTGTTGACCTTATCAATGACTTTTCCAAGGCGGATCATCATTTCCTGCGGGTTAACTTTCAGTTCGTTGATAAGTCTGTCAACCTTGTTGATGAAGAGAACCGGGTGAACACCCTCTTTGAGTGCCTGACGAAGAACGGTCTCCGTCTGGGGCATTGGACCTTCAACTGCATCAACTACGACGACGGCGCCGTCGACTGCGCGCATTGCACGAGTAACGTCCCCGCCAAAGTCGACGTGACCGGGAGTATCGATCATGTTGATAAGATACTCGTGGTCGCCGACTTTGTGGATCATTGATACGTTTGATGCATCAATGGTGATTCCACGTGCCTGCTCCTCTTCATCTGAGTCCATCCAGCATGCTTTTCCGGATAATTCCTCACTGATCATTCCAGCTCCAGAAAGGAGGTTGTCTGAAAGTGTGGTCTTTCCGTGATCGATGTGCGCTACGATACCGATATTACGGATGTGCTCAGGATCATTCATGAGCTCCGTGATTCGTTCTACCATTTTTTTTCCGCGTGACATAAAACACCTTTAAAAAAAAGAATATTTAGGAAATCACCGTGCGGATTTTGCAATCCGTTCGACTTCTTCCTTCTTACCAACAGAGAAGCATTTTGCATCTCCTTTTGCCGCCATGATAAGTTCATCGGCGAGCACAAGGTATGCCGGCTTCTTTGTCTTGTGTGAGCCTCTCCAGGTTGCAAGAGCAATGTATCTGAGTGCAGTGTTGACACGGCGGATCGGGGCTGAGTCAACGGACTTTGGAACATTGATACCACCATATTTCAGGCGGACGGTCTCCTCACGGGGGCCGGCATGTGCTACGGCATCAACAAGGACCTGAAGCGGGTTCTGCTTGGTTTTCTTGTTGATAACATCGAATGCGTCCATGACCATCTTGGTGCACATCATCTTTTTACCGGTGTTGTGCTCCTGCTGCATAAGACGGTTGATAAGTCTTTCAACAATAGCCATTTCACTCTTGGTGAACTGCTGCTGAGTAAGTCTGCCGCAACTGCTTGGGACTTCTGTAGAGGTGACGGTGACATACCGGATCATTCCTGCGTCCTTAACGACAACATCGCTCATGTCCCACTTGTTAAAGAGAAGGATCTTTGCAGGGGTTACTTCTTCTGTCATATTATTTACCTCCGTGCTTTTTCTGCGCGTCCGATAACAAGTTCGTTGAGTGAGACGCCGTTGACGCCGCTTACAACGAAACGAACACCGGGAATATCTCCCATTGAACGACCTGCACGACCGCCGATACCACAAATGGTGACTTCGTCGTGTTCATCAATGAAGTTGATAGCGCCGTCGCCTACAGCGAATGCGGTGACCTGACGGCCGTTTTTGATCAACTGAACACGGACACATTTTCTAATTGCCGAGTTCGGCTGTTTCGCTTCCACGCCGACCTTTTCAAGAACGATTGCGCGTCCGATTGGTGCTCCCTCAAGGGGGTCTGCTTTCAGTTTCAGTTTAAGTGCTCTACGAGAGTAAACTGAGTCGCTCCACCGGAATTTCTTTGCGGTGCGAACGAGTTTTCTTGCTGCGAATTTTCCCTGTCCCATGGAGTTTCCTCATTGGTTTTTGGATACTATATTGTGAATGAACCCGCCCGAATAACGAGCGGGATGGTTCGGTGTCCTGCACGCAGGACACCGAACACCTGCTGACCAACCATGTCTAATATAGATGCGGTCTTCTCAGCGTGTTCCTATACTTATGAGCGGGGAGTGATAATAATAGTAATGGGCGTCCTCTCAGAGGCGAAAAATGTAGTTTTTGAAGGTAAATCAGGGAAAGCCCACATTTTAATAACTATATTTATATACCACATTTCAGGAATATCTTTTTCAGAGCAGGATAGCGAGAGCCTTGCAGGGACTCCGTAACAGCTGGATCCAGACGAAAAAACAGAGCACTCGCGGGAATGCTGATGATCTTCGAAGAAGAGTATTATGTTCTTGAAGGCAAAACAGTACATCAATGGTTACCCGGATCTATAAAGAAACCCACTTCGACGCATCCCACCGTCTGATGCATTATGAAGGGAAATGTTCCAGACTACATGGTCACCGCTGG